>NZ_JBCPWN010000021.1:0-98616 GCF_039581415.1 Comamonas sp. F1-6 | reverse complement strand
CTCGCGTACCTGCGAAGTGCAAGGCGGCAAGTTCTCCTTTGAAAACTACACCCGCACGGCCCAGGTCCTGGCCGACACGATTGCCGACGCGCATTTTGCGTTCGTGGACAAGCCCATGCACCCCAGCTTGGTGCGCGACATGCTGGGCTACATCAATAGCCGCTTCCGCGACCTCGTGGGCGGTGGCTACCTGATCGGCGCCGAGGCCTACTTTGACCCCGACCGCAACAGCAAGGAAGACCTCGCAGCCGGCCGCCTGCTCATCAGCTACCGATACACGCCCGTGCCGCCGCTGGAGAACCTCATCTTTGAGCAATCCATCACGGACGACTTCCTGGCCGAGTTCGCGGCTGCCATCCAGGCCTGAGCCTGAAACCATAGGAGCACCAATCAATGGCACTGCCTTCCAAACTCAAAAACTTCAACCTCTTTGGCGACGGCAACGTGTGGCGCGCCCAGATCGACAGCGTGACCGTGCCCAAGCTCACCCGCAAGGTCGAAGAGTGGCGCGGCGGCGGCATGCACGGCCCCATCGAAGTGGACCTCGGCCTGGAAAAGCTGGAGCTGTCTTTCAAGGCTGGCGGCTTTCTGCTCGACGGCTACCGCGCTTTCGGCGGCAAGACCCACAACGCTAATCAGTGGCGTTTTGCCGGCGCCTATGAAGACGATGGCACTGCCGTGGTCACCGCAGTCGAAATTCTGGTCAGCGGCCGCGTGCGCGAGATTGACCCCGGCGATGCCAAGGCAGGCGACGACACCGAGCACACCCACACCATCAGCGTCAGCTACTACAAGCTGACCGTGGACGGCCGCGATGTGATCGAGATCGACATGCCCGGCCTGGTCTTCAACGTCGATGGCCAAGACGTTCTTTCCAAAATCCGCCGCGCTATCGGTATGTGACCCGGCGCCCTTCAATTCCCTTTTTCTGAGAACCCATCACCATGAACGAAAACGAAACTACTCCCGTGGTCGAAGGCGTGGAAGTTGTCACGCTGGACTACCCCATCAAGCGCGGCGACACCGAAGTCACGGCCATCACCCTGCGCAAGCCACTGGCTGGCCAACTGCGTGGCATCAAGCTGGGCGAGCTGCTTAATCTGGATGTGGGCTCTGTGCAGATGCTGCTGCCACGCATCACCACCCCCACCCTGCTGCAGCATGAGGTGGCCCAGCTCGACCCGGCCGACCTTGCCGAGCTGAGCATGAAGGTGGCTAGTTTTTTCGCCCGCAAGAGTATCCGCGCGGAATACCTGACAACGTAGAGGACGCCATGGCCGACTTGGCCATGGTCTTTCATTGGCGGCCTGCGGACGTGGAGGACCTGACGCTGGCTGACCTCATGGAATGGCGTGAACGAGCCCGCATTCGCGCCCAACATCAGGGTGTGTAATATATGGGCCATGTTTGCCGACTTCTTCCTCATAGCGCTGTTTGCACTGGCCGCCCTGGTCGTGCTGGGCTTTGCCCTGGCACCCATCATGGCTGCCACTGGCCTTTGGGCGCACAGCAGCGCCGAGGACCACCGCGCCCAGGCCCGCGAAATCGAGCGCCTGCTGGCCGAAAAAGACTAGCCGCCCCCCTGCACTCCCGCGCCCTGGCTCAAGGGGGTGCCCATGTCTGACACCCGCCTGCGGCTCATTCTGGAGCTGCGCGATAGAGTCCTTGCGCCCCTGCGCGGCATTCAGTCCGGCAGCAAGGACGCCGCCGCCGCACTCAAGGCCACCCGCGACCAGCTGCGCGACCTCGAAAAAGCCCAGCAAGACATTGACGGCCTGCGCAAGACCCGCGTTCAACTGCGTGGCCAGCAACGCGACCTGCAAGACCTGCAAACCAAGCTGGCCGCCAGCAATGGCAGCCTTGTGGAGCACCGCGAGCGGCACAAGAACATCGCCGCATCGCTCAAGACCGCGCGCGAGTCGCACAGCAAGCTCACCAAAGCGCTGCAGGACGGCGCCACCGCCACACCAGAATTCAGCCGCCAGCTGGAGATGGCCCGCATTCGGCTGCTCAGCAGTCAGACTGCCTATGAGCGCTCCAACTCCACGCTGAGCAAATACCGCACCCAGATCAAGACCACTGAGGCGGGCATTGCCCAGCTCAGCGGCAAGATCGACAACGGCAAGGAACGGCTGCAGGGCTACCAGCAGCGGCTGGAGCGCGCGGGCATCAGCACCGAGCGCCTGGGCCAGCAGTCCCGCAATCAGAAAATCCAGATCGAGGCCGCCACTGCAGCCATGGACCGCCAGAAGCAAGCGCTTGCGGGGCTCAAGGCTCAACAGGAGAAGCTGGCCACGCTCAAAGATAGTCACGCCAAGGCCATGATGCACACCGGCATGGTGGCCGGCACCGGCATGGCCATGGTGGCCGCTGGCCGTACCGTTGCCAAGCCCGTGCAGGCCACACTGGGCGCCTTCTCGCAACAGGAAGATGCATCGACCCAGCTGCGGGCGGCCATGATGCAGTCCGATGGCAGCGTGCAAGCCGAGTTTGCGCAGATCGATGCCCTGGCCAAGCGCCTGGGGGACCGCCTGCCTGGCACAACGGCTGACTTCATCGAGATGATGACCGTGCTGCGCAAGGAAGGCATCTCTGCGCAGGCCATTCTCGGCGGCACGGGCGAGGCTGCTGCCTTGCTGGGCGTGCAACTGAAAATGCCCGTCACTGCTGCTGCAGCCTTTGCGGCCAAGATGCAGGACGCCACCCAGGCCACCGAGGGCGAAATGCTCGGCCTGATGGATGTGCTGCAGAAAAATGCCTACCTGGGCGCCGACCAGAATTACCAGCTCAATGGCATCACAGCCATGGCTGGAGCCATGGGCTTGCTGCGCCTGAAAGGTGAGGAAGCCTACAAAGCACTATCCCCCATGCTAGTCATGATGAATCAGGCAGGCATGACCGATGGCGGCAGTGCGGGCAACGCCATCAACAAGGTATTTGAAGCAGGGCTGGACACCAAGAAGCTGAAAAAGGTCAATGAACTGCTCAAGCAATCGAAGACCGGCATCAAGCTGAACTTTGCAGATAAGGGCGGCAAGTTCGCCGGGGTTGAGAATTTCTTTGCGCAACTGGAAAAGCTCAAGAAGCTGGGCGAAAACGACGTTCTGAAAACCGACGTTTTCAAAGAACTGTTTGGCACGGACAAAGAAAACCGTCAGGTGCTCAACAACTTTATTGCCAAGGGCTACGACGGCTACAAGGAAACTGTGGCCAAGATGGATGCCCAGGCCAGCCTGCAGCAGCGCGTCAATGAGCAGCTGGGCACGCTGAGCAACGTCATGGAAGCCGCCCAGGGTGGGTTCACCAACGTCATGGCCGACATTGGCGCAACCATCAAAGACGACGCCAAGAATGTCATCAAAGCCATTGGCGACATCACCAGCGGCGTGGGCGGCTGGATCAAGCAACACCCGGCCTTGACTGCAGGCATTGCTCGCACCATGGCCGTGCTGGCCGGCTTGATGGTCGTGCTGGGCACTCTGCTGATTCCATTGGCCTTGATCGCAGGCAAGTTCATGCTGATGCGCTTTCTGTTCGGCATGCTGAGCATCAAGGTGCCTGTGCTGGGTGCAGGTATCCAAGCGCTGGTGAGTATGGTTTCCAGGCTCACCGGCGCCCTGCTTTCGGGCCTCATGGTGGCATTGCGCGCCACTACGGGCGTCATCGTCAGGCTGGGGGCGGCAATGCTGGCCACTCCTGTGGGGTGGCTTGCGCTGGCCATTGCAGGTATTGCGGTGGCGGGTGCATTGCTTCTCAAATATTGGCAGCCCATCAAGGCATTCTTTCGGGGCTTCTGGCAAGGTTTTTCCGAAGGGCTTGCGCCTTTGGGCGGCATGCTTTCGTCCGTCTTTAGCGGTATAGGTGCAGCGTTGGAGCCGCTTCGACCAGTCTGGCAATGGCTGGGGAGTGCCATCAGCAAGGCATGGGGCTGGATGACGCGTCTTTTCGCACCTGTTCAGGCGACACAAGAGGCGCTCAACAATGCCACAAAGGCCGGGCACGGCTTTGGCGCTTGGCTGGCAGGACTTGTGGTCAGCCTTGCAAAACTGATTGGCGGATTCTTCAGTTTCGGTGCAAGCCTCGTGCGCGGTCTTGTCGCTGGAATTGCCAGCATGGTCGGCGCCGTTGTCGAAGTGGTTAGCAGCCTCGCAAGCACTGTTGCGGCCATTTTTACGCGCCTGTGGCAAAGCATCAAAACCACCGCCAGCACGGTCTGGCAGTCCATCATTTCCGCATTGTCGGTCTTGTGGTCTGGTGCAGCAGCCCTGGCTCGCTCGGTATGGGGTGGTCTGGCGGGCTTCTTCGCTGGCATGTGGCAAGGCATCAAAGACACGGCCTCTGCCGTGTGGAATGGCACTGCATCCATGCTCGGCCAGATGTGGGCCGCAATGGTCAACACCGCCAGCACCATCTGGCAGCAAATGGGCGGCTCTTTCGCTGCTGTGCTGCAAACCATCAGCACGGCCATCGTCAATTGGAGTCCGCTGGGTCTCTTCTATCAGGCCTTTGCTGGCGTCATGAGCTACTTTGGCTTTGAGCTGCCCACCAAGTTCAGCGAGTTCGGGGCCAACATCATCCAGGGGCTGGTCAACGGCATCACCAGCAAGATGGCCATGGTTCGGGATGCCGTGGGCGGTGCTGCTGATTCGGCTATTGGCTGGTTCAAGGAAAAGCTCGGCATTCACAGCCCTAGCCGCGTTTTCATGGCGGCAGGCGTCAACGTGGGCGAAGGCGCGGCCATTGGTATTGACCGCACTTTTGGCATGGTGCGCAAATCCGCTGCTGCGATGGCCATGGCAACAGGGGTCACGCTGGCCGCGCCCACTGTGGCCGCGCCCGTCATGCCCGCGCCCGTCATGCCCGCGCCGCAGATCGACCTGTCCGCCAAGGTCGCGCAGCTGCCATCTGTGCCCGCCCAGGCGCTGCCGCCTGCCACGCAACCGCTGCTGCCTGCCCTGCACAAGCTGCCGCCCGTGCCGGCCCAGGCCGTGCAACTGCAGCCCGCTGTGGCACAGGCTCTGCCACCCGCCGCGCAGCCACTGCTACCCATGCTGCAGAAGCTGCCGCCATTGCCCGCCCAGGTCGTGCAGCTGCAGGCCGCTGCAGCCCAGGCGCTGCCGCCCGCCGCACAGCCGCTGCTGCCAGCGCTGCAAAAGCTGCCGCCTGTACCAGCCCAGGCCATGCAGCTGCAGCCCGTCATGAAGCAAATCCAGGCCATTTCTGCGCAGCAGCTGCTAGCCATGCCCGCCATAGCCGACCCCGTGCAGATTGACCGCCGCCCGGTGCTGGCCACCCCAGCGCCTGCAGCTGCGCGCCCTGCTCCTGTAATCCATGGCGACACCATCACCATCCAGATTCACGCCGCTCCTGGCATGGACCTGCAGGCTATCGGCAGGGAAGTGGAGCGAGTGATCGAGCAGCGCGACCGCGCCAAGGCCGCACGCCTGCAAAGCAGCTTTACAGATTGGAATTGACCGCCATGCAAATGTGTCTCGGCCTCTTTGTTTTCAGCCTCGATACCCTCTCGTATCAAGAGCTGCAGCGCCGTACCTCTTGGAAGCACCCCACCCAGAGCATTGTGGGCGGGCGCGATACCTCGCAATACCTGGGCTATGGCGAAGACATCATCACCCTGAGCGGCAGCATGGTCCCCGAGTTCAAGGGCAAGCCCGCCAGCCTGGACGAGTTGCGCCGCATGGGTAACACCGGCCTAGCCTGGGCGCTGGTGGAAGGCAGCGGCACCATTTACGGCGCCTACGTCATCACCGAAATGCAGGAAACCAAAACCTTCTTTGAGGCGGACGGCACGGCTCGCAAGATTGAATTCAGCCTCACCCTACGCCGCATCGACCAGGACGATGAGGGCGACGGCGGCTACTCCGATGAAATGGGCGACCTGGAAACATCCGACGCCGTGAGCATGAGCTAAGGGTAAGGCCATGAGCGATATTTCCGACATCCGCGCCACCCTGCCCACGGCCGGCACCACGGGCAGCAGCAACCGCCGCCTGTTTCTGCAGCTCACGCCCATTTGGCGTGTGACGGTCAAGGGCCAGGACGTTTCCGACCGCTTCGCGCCGCGTCTGGTCAGCCTCACCATCACCGATAACCGCGACGGCGAGGCCGATGAGGTGGAAATCGTCATCAGCGACCATGACGGCACCGTAGAGCTGCCCGAAACCGGCGACCCCATGACCGTGGCCATAGGCTGGCAGCTCAGCCCCGGCAGCGGCCCCTACCGGGCACCAACGGCTGACGAAATGGGCGGCTTTCCCCTGGGGCTGGTGGATAAGGGCAGCTACACCATCCAGGCCGTGGAATACAGCGGCGCACCCGACACCATCACCCTGCGCGGCCGTGCGGCCAATATGCTGGACGAGCTGCGCACCCTCAAGGACCGCAGCTGGCACAAGACCACCGTGGGCACCATCGTGCGCAGCATCGGCGCGCAAAACAAACTGAAGGTCAGCATTGATAAGGAAATTGCTGCGCGCAAGATTGGCCACGCCGATCAGGCGCAGGAGTCCGATGCCTCGTTTCTGCGCCGCCTGGGCAGGCAAATGGATTGCCTGTGCAACATCAAGAACGGCACACTGCTGTTTAGCCAGGCACGCAAGGCCCGCACGCCCAGCGGCAAAGAGCTGCCGCCTGTCACCATCACCCGCGATGCCGGCGACCAGCACCGCTGGGCACGCTCAGACCGTGACTCGTATAGCGGCGTCAAGGCCTTCTATAACAACATCAAGCGCGGCACCCGCTCCAGCGTGGTGGCCGGCATCAGCGGCCGTGCCAAGACCTTGCGCCAAACCTATGCCAATGAGGCAGACGCCCTGGCCGCCGCCCGTGCCGAATGGCTGCGCATTCAGCGCGGCATTTACTCCTTTGACATTACCCTGGCCTATGGCCGTGCCGATGTCATGCCCCAGCGGCCGGTCATCGTCAGCGGCTGGAAAAAGCAGATTGATGAAACCGTGTGGATGGTCACTGCCGTGCGCCACAGCCTGAGCAATAGCGGCTACATCAGCCAACTGACGCTGGAGACGCAGCAGAGCGAGGGCGTGGACGGAGGAGATGAGGCAGAAGAGAAATCGTACTAATTTTATTCTGCTTATCAACTCCTTAACAATTAAATATTTCTCAACTTTTCTAGCTCTAACTTGAGATTTTTAATCCCCTTCTGTGATCTAGCAAATTTTTGCCATTTTTTATTTACTTTCCTAACTTCCAAAGGCGAATAGACTCTGACAATCAGGTATTTATCTATAAAATCTTGAAGGTTAATGAATCTTATCAGCCAAAATAAGCATATAGAAAATAAGACAAATGAAACAAAAATCATAAAATACAATAAATTCATCTGCTCAGAAATTGTCTTTTTGTAATAATCTTTCTTTTCATCAACCTTTAGCAAATCGCATATAACAATAACATCGTGATCAGTTATATTTTTTGGAAAAATAGTTTCTTCATTAATTACGTTCTCACAAAATTCTTTATTAAAAACTATTTTTTCGGCAACAGCTTTATCACCGTAATATTTAATACCTAAACCAGTTTTCCTTACTTTGAGATAGGCCACACTTGAATCAAAGGATGTATAGCTTAAAGACAAAGGAATATAAAACAATAAAACCATCAACAAAATAGACAATTTAAATATAATAAACCTGTAATATTTATTATCAATATCCATTGATTCAACATTAAAAAATCTCGTGATTCTATAAAACTCCACCTCTGGTAATTTTCTATTTTTTCTCCACTCCTCAACTCTTGAGTAATCATTAAAGTCTACTATCTTTAAATTTGTCTTGTATCTAAATAGCTCAACGTCTGATATATTTTTCCATTGCTCGGCCATAATAGTGTTATTAAATGCACTACCGCCTGAGACAAATTTCCAAATTCTATCCACGAAAAAATGAGATGACCCCGCTCTATGGGCGCTATAAATCCAGAATAGAGCAAATGCACCCAATATGAAGAGTGGTCCATAAACTCCAAATCCATCAATTACTTTTTTTATAGAATCTGTTGCTACATCATCCATTTAGACATCCAACAAAATATGGTTTCTAAAGAAAAGACAAACCTTCATTTTTGTCGCACCATATCAATCATCTTTTTGATTTCATCAGCATTTAGCTTTTCAAGCATCTGAAAAACAGGTGGCTTTTCGGTGTGCTTACCGTCCAAAGTTGTCGAAGCGTTGTAAGCGATTGCATTGATCGACTTGGCAATCAACTCCTTCTGCAAGTCTTCTGCATCACCCTTCAGGTCCTGAAGCTGCTTCTTGTAGCCTTCATAAGACGACGCAAGTGCCTCTTTGTGCGCGTACTCTTGCTGGAGTCGTTCATACTGGCTTCTGCGAGTAGCAGAGAACACTGCAAACCAAACTACTGGAATCACAACTGGTGCGCGAACCAGGAGTGTTTTCAGCATCTCAGTCCAATCATGCGCTTTCACAAGTTCAATCTTTAAAGGATCGCTAGTGAAATCAATAATCATAAAAAGTCCAGATAATAGCAAAACAACCAACGCACAATAAAACGCTATCGTATAGTTTTTAATGGGTTTATTGAATGAGTCTTTCAGCGATTTATAGGCTGTTGCTAAGCCTGCGCTAGTTGCCCCAGGCAAGAGAGATTCAACTTTCTCGAACATCGCATTATGTCGAGTTTGATGTTCACCCTCAAAAACTCCAAGCTGTTTAAGTCGATCATCAATTTCCTGCTTGAGTCCAATGCTATCAACTTTCCCGTCTACACCGGGCGAAGAACCGAATACTCTCTGATAGAACTGCTTTAATTCTTCATGCTCTTTTTCCGAGGAATTAGTTAACTCCGTTAACCTATTTCTCAAGTTGTCGATATCGCGCTGGTATCCACCAATTAACTGAGCAGTAGATTCAGGCCCCAAGAGCAATTTGTCATGCAAATCTGAAACTGACTTTTGATCCGTAGTGACTTTTTCCACCATGGATTTTATGCGTTGCTCAGTTGACCCCTGCTCATCAATATTTAAAAATAGATAGTCATCAAATCCTTTTATCTTAGCTTCAATTTCATCGATTCTCTTCTTTTGTGCCGCTGCCTCGCCGTTTGCAATAGAGAGTGCAGATTGAGCCTTTTTTGCAGCTTGTTCAAATGAGCCTATATACTCATTAACCTGCTCTACGTATTTCTTCTGTGCAATCCCATGAGCCTTTAAATATCCATCGGGAATTGAAATATATGGCCGCAGATATGAGATCAACGCATCGGCATACTCGTTCGAATTAACTAGATACCCATAATTTTTGGTTGCCTGATATTGCCTTATATTCTGCAAACAATTATCTGAGCTTTGCTGGCAGTTAGAAAATAGTGATAGTGGCACCAGCTCAAAATCTAAACTTGAAATTAAATTTTCCAAAAATGCCAGAACCTTCTTCAGCCGTGCTAACTCCTCCATAAGACTAGCATCAGCTGTTTCGTCAATAATTGGCTCCTGAACAGCGTCCAAGAGTGATTCCCAAGATTTCTTAAACGGATGAATCTCAGCTGCACTAATCCAACGACTCATAGTGTTCCTCCTTGGATTTTTAATTCAAGTTCTTTAATCAACCGAGTGCGTCATAGAACGCCCTCACCGCCGCACATAACTCTTGCGCCCTGAATCCGTATAGCAATACTGCCCACCGCGTGGCCCGGTGCAAATACTTCCGCTACGACAGCTGCAATCACCACCAGCGGATTGGGCAGGCTTAGGCTGTGACGTCAGCCCCAGCGCGCGGCTGGCACCGCCGCCCATCTCTGCGCTGCAGCTGCGTTTAGAGCCGCTGACGGAGCCGTCATTGCAGATGAACAGCTCACCCTGGCAATGCGATACACCGCCCTTACGGCCAGAGCATGGGTAGTTGGCTGCATTCGCCTGGGTAACGGTCGTAGCCAGTACAAGGCAAGCGCAGGTAGCCCTAAATAAGCGAGCAAACATGGCGTCGCCTATTCAGAGAAAAATCTGCACTAGCGTTGAAGTGGGGCCGGTGGACAGCCCAACGCGCTTGCCTGCAAATTTGCCGTCACGCACGGGGTCGCCATTCTTGACGCTTTCCAGCAACTGACGTGCGGCGTCCTCGCCAAGCGCATAGGTCAACACCTGGGCGGCCAACTGCAGGTTTTCGGCGTTCTTTGCTTCAAAGGTCTCGCCGTCGTCGTCCCTGAAAAACTCCCAATACACGTTCACGCGGCCGCGGCGGAATTCAAGGCCAAATTCCGGCCCGCACACGCTCTTGCCGCACTTGTCGGTCAGAAAGCTATAGCCCTTGCCATCATTGAGGCGGGTTTCGCTGACCACAGGGCGGCCAACGGCGGCGATAAGTCCGGCCTCATCTAGCTGCGCTTGTTGGCTTCCCCCGGCATTGCTGCCGTTCTGCTGCGAGCAACCTACGAGCAAACCCAATACAGCAACGCCCAAGGCTGTGAAAAGACCTCGCCGCGTTGAACGAGCGTTCTCTAAAAACAGCATTGCACTCCCCCTCTTGAATGAGCTGCAGTCTCTCTGTACCGTCAGCCCGAAAGTCGGCTCTTACCTATTTCTCTTTCTGTTCTGACGAAAAAGCGAGCTTCGCAACAGCTTCCAGGGCGATACGGCCTTCAGAGGTGCTGTTACGCCACGCTTGCAGCAGTTCACGCTCAGCGGGCGCAAGCGTGCTTTCCGATGCATTGGCCCTCTGTCCCGTGACCACGTAGAGCACATCGACACCAAGGGTAGCCATTACGCCTAGTGCAGCTGCTGAGGGCGTCTGATCGCCCTTTTCCCAATTCGATAACGTGCCCCGGTTGATTTCACATGCATCCGAGAAAGCTATCTGGGAGTAAGCAATCCGCGTGCGCTCTTCCCTCAGCCGCTCGCCGATTTGTTTAAAAGTTTCGACAGTCATCTATTGACATGCTGAAAATATTCAGCAATGATTCTGCTTACGTTGTAAATCTCAGTTCTCATCGTACATGACCACCACCGTCAACCTGCAGACATCCCAGCGCGCCGCTTTGGTCAGTGCCTCTGCGGACAAGCCCATTGCCATCCGCCTGGGCCAGCAAGAGCTGGACGAAGTGCTGCAATTGGCCCGCGCAGAGGACCGCCCTGCAGGCAACTTTGCGCGCATGGTCTACCTGCTAGGGCTGGCCGTGTACCGCGAGCAAGGCTTTTTGACGCTGCAGGCCGATGTGGCCCAGCCTGCCCGCAGCCGCTGGCAGGCCGCCAGTGGTCTGGTCAATGAAAAGCCGATTGCCATGCGCCTGAACTCCGCAGAGCAGGCCGATGTGGAAGAAATGGCCCGCAACGAATCGCGCCGCCCTGGCAACTTTGCGCGGGCCGTGTTTCGCATGGGCATGCCGATCTACCGCCAACGCATACAGCAGCGCGCTGTGGCCGCGCCCGCAGTGGGTGCTGTCAGCTATGAGTGAGGTGCCCATGGTCGAAAACGATCCTTTCAATGCAGAGCCCGGTCTGCAGGCGCATCGTAGTTTTGCGCAGGCTGCCCTGGGCGTAGGCGTGCGTAAGGTCAGCATGGGCGTGGTGGAGCCTCAAGCTGTGGGACAAACCGGGCAAGGCTGTAACACCGCGAACGGCCAGACCGTGGCACGCGAAGAGAAGCAGGCGCCGCTGATTCTTGACCGCAAGCCCAAGAGCATCCCGCGTGACAGGACGCGCCTGCGCTGCCCGCATTGCAAGTCGCCTTGCAACTCGCGCACCAGCTTTGAAACCAGCGCGCTGACTCGCACCTTCATCTATTGCTGCACCAACTACGAGTGCGGCCATACGTTCAAGGCGGTCATGGAGATTCACTACACGATCTCCCCCAGTGCCACCCCTGACCCGGCAGTGAACCTGCCCATATCCACCCATGTGCGCCGTGACTTGGTACGTACCCAGATGGATGTGGCGCGGTCTGCAGACCATGTGCCCGAACACACCGAGCCGGTAACGGGCGACCTGTTCGCAGGCATACCGCCCGACCCGCCGCGCACCTAGCGCCCTAACCGCTTCCCCTTTTCCACACCGCTGACAGAGCCAGTTTGCTGGCCCTGCGGCCCTTTTCACGCCCAAAAACCTGAAAGACCCTTGCATGAGCCGCTTTGCCATCACTCACATAGACAAAAACCATGTGCGCCGCCGCATGGTGATCGGTGCGCCCAACAACGCCATGGCCAGGGATTGCGCAGTGCGCATCTATGGCGCTGCATGGTTCATGAGCTGCGTGAGGGTCTGAATGAACGCCCCGATGCGCAATGCCTTGGTAATGCTGCCGCCCAAGCTGGCACCCGCAGATGTGTTGGTGGCAGAGTGCCTGCCCGATACCTCTGCGCAGCCGAGTGCGCTGCTGCCTGGGGCGGTTGAACTGCTGCGCATCACCGTGGAAGCCTGGGGCCCGCTGCGTGAGAGCGATGCAGTGCCCATGCCGCTGGAGACGCGCAAGCAGTGGGCAACCCTGCGCAAGGAATACCGCAAGCAATCCGGTCGTGGCTATATCGATGCAGAGAACCAGGAGTGGTTCAGCCTGCCCGAAGAGTTGCGCATGGTCATCCTGTTGCTGGCCCAGGTGAGCGGCAACCTGCCTGACCTTGTTGGCAGAGACTGGCGCGAAACGCCACCGCCCGAGCGCGCAGCCATCAAGGCTGCGACACGCTCGCTCAAACGACATTCCGGCCGCCTCATCGCGCTGGCCAGCCTCTGGTAGTTCGCCATGGCTGTCTCTCTCATTCCGCGCAAGCGCGTCACCACCAACTTTAGGGAGTGGCTGCGCCATCTGCCCAAGCAGGCGCACGTCAATCAGCACCTGCAGCGAATCATCGAGTCCGCGCCAAAGGAGTGGCAAGGGGCCATTCGTGCGCGCTTTGTCAAGACCGCACCCTGCCCGCCTGCCGGTGTGGCGCTAGACGCTGAGGCCTATGCACGCTGGGAGATGGGGCAGCCCACCGAAACACAGCAGGCCTGGGCGGCCCTGCAGGAGCTGGCGGACTATGAAGACCGCTATGGAGATGCACTGCGCCTGAACCTGAGCGATGACGAAATCTGCACCTGGGCCAAAAAGCTGGCCGAAGATGTGGAAGAGTTTGACAACCGCCTGCAGGCACATGCGCGCACTACGCTGAGCTTTCCCAAACTGCAGCCGGTTGACCCGCAAGTCACTTTGCTGGCTCGCGTCAATGCGGTGCGCGGCATTGTGGACATGCTGGGCGTGGAGGTCAGCAAGCCCATCAAGGGCGAATCAGACATTGCCCGCGCCAAGTGCGCGCGCTGGTGGCGCCGCCGCCTGCGCCGCCATATCGCCCGCGTGGTGGAGGCTGGCGCCATCCACATGGGGCTGGTGCATCTGAACAGCGGCGGCTATGTGAGCCACAGCGGGCTGCACCGCCGCAAGGGCCAGTTGGCACGCAATGCCGATGCCTTGGGCCGCACGTATTACAAGAATGAAGCGGGCCAGCATTACAGCCTGGCTGAACTCTCGGCACTGTCGCCATCCAATCCGGCTATTCGTGGCGGCGAGTTGATGACGCGCATTCGTGGTGCTGAGGAATATGCCGACACCCATGGCCATGTGGGCCTGTTCCTGACGCTGACACTGCCCAGCAAGTACCACGCCATGCGGCTCGTGGGCAGCGGTGAAAAGCGCTGGGCCGAGCGCAACCCCAAGTTCAACGGCGCCGACCCACGCGAGGGCCAGCAATGGATGCTTGCGCTGTGGAAGCGTGTGCTGGCCAAGCTCGATCGTCTGCACATCAAGCGTTATGGCCTGCGTGTGGTAGAGCCCCACCACGATGGCACGCCCCACTGGCACATGCTTGTGTGGACAGAAGACAAGGCCCAGGCGCGCGCCCTGGTGGCCACCATTCGCAAATACTGGCTGAGCGAAGACGGCAACGAACGCGGCGCCAAGGAAAACCGCGTGGATGTGAAGCGCATGGAGCGCGGTGGTGCAGCGGGCTATGTGGCCAAGTACATCGCCAAGAACGTGGGCCACATCGCACTGGCCGAGCATATGGACGTGGCCATGGGCCAGGAAATCCAGATGCGCCTGGGCCTTGACCAGCCCGACCAGCCTGCGCCCACCGACACCCATGGCATGGCCGCCCAGCGCCGTGTGGATGCATGGGCTGCAACCTGGGGTATTCGCCAATTCCAGGCCTTTGGCATGCCCAGCGTGACGGTATGGCGCGAGCTGCGCCGCGTGAGCAAAGACCAGCCACAGCAGCTTGACCTGTTCTGCCCAGAAACCCAGCACAACATTCAACGCGCCTATCAGGCCTGCCACCGCCATGGCGATGGAGAGAACGCCATACGCGCGGACTGGCGCATGTTCATGGAGTGCATGGGCGGCCACAGCTGCAAGCGCTACGACTGGCTGCTGCGCCCTGCCCGCCGCGCCGCAAAGGCCGGGGCCACCAATATGTACGGCGACCCGCTCACCGTGGGAACGGTGCGCGGCGTAGAGATTCAGCGAGGCCGTGCGCGTGGCCACTGGCTGGTGAGCCGCCGCATTGCGTGGTCGCACTGCACAGATAAGCCCCAGGCAGCGCACGCCGCCGGCGTGGCTGCAGACGCCGATGGTGTCATCAACAGCGCAGGCCAAGAGGCGCAGACACGGCCGGCTTTGCCGGCCGCTTGGACTGGTTTCAATAACTTCACGGGCCGCCTTCAAGGCGCCGCCGCTGAGCAGATTTCCATAAGCGGCAACCGTGAATCTGAGGTCAAAACCGATCACCTCACCCCGGATTCACCGGCCTACCAGCGCCAAGCACTGGCCAACCGCTTCCAGCAAGCCGCGCACTTCTTCAAAAACGCCCATTGATCCATCACAGGAGGAACCGCCATGCCCGCAAAACGCACCGAACCCAGCCGCGCGGCCGTCAATCCGGCCGCGGGCTTCAAGTACACGCGCGCCGAGAGCACCGATTTGGCCAAGCGCTTTGCCGCCATCCGCCGCGAGCAGGCCAAGGCCCAGCGCGAAGCCGCTGCCGCTGAGTTCGCCCAGACCCAGCAGTCGCTGGAGCTGGAGCCGACCGCCCAGGTTGTCCCACTTTTCAAGCACGCCGTTTAACCCAACTCACATCAGGAGGTATCACCATGGACCAGAACATCACCGCACTGCATAGCTATCGCGCCATCCTCATTCCTACCGACGCTTCCGGCAACGTGGAAGCCCTGGCCGACGCGGGCCTGCTGCCCACCATCCGCGTCAAGGCAGGCAATGCCACCCAGGCCAAAGTCAACGCGCATGTGGCCAGCGGCCAGGGCGTGCTGCGCGTTGAGCGCGTGGAGGGCTGAGCAATGAACACGCTGAACCTCATTCGGCTGATCGTCCTCAAGCTGGCTCTGCTCGGCGGCGGCGCCATGGGCTGGGCCTTTGCGCGCCACTACATCGCAGACAGGGTGCGCCAGATGGGCCAGATACTGCTGGGCAAGCAAGACCTGCGCTGCATCTTCTCCATGCTGGAAGTCATGCAGGCCCGCCAGAGTGCAAAGCGTGTCTATCTGTCCGGCCCCATGAGTGGCCTGCCAGAGCTGAACTATCCGACCTTCAACGACAAGGCCACCGAGCTGCGTGCGCGCGGCTGGCATGTGGAGAACCCGGCAGAGAACCCTGCCCCGCCCTGCGGCTCCTGGCGCGGCTATATGCGCATGGCCCTGTGGCAGCTGGTGAGCTGCGAGGCCATCTACCTGCTGCCCGGCTGGGAAAACAGCAAGGGCGCCCGCCTGGAATACAGCATTGCTCAGTCCCTGGGCCTGGAGGTGATCGAGGCCGCCATCAGCATCCACATCAACAGCACGAACAAGGCCGCAGCCTGAGAACGGGAGAAATGAACATGAATCAATCCAATTGGGTCACCATCGCAAAAGCAGGCGCAGAAACAGGTCTGCCGGAATCCTTTTTCAACGAGCGCACCGGGCTTTCCGGCATCTGGCCAGAGGGGCCAGTCTGGAAGTGGTTTGAAGGCCGCAAGCTCATCAACATGAACGGGTTCTATGCGTTGGTCGACAAGACTCCCAGCGTGCGCAGCAACCGAGGCCGCAAGAAGGCAAAGACATGCCAAGAGCAGTAGCCAAAACCACGGGGGTGATTGTTCGGGAGTCACACCTGCAGATCGACCTGCGCGCCCAAGGCTTTGGGCGCGAGCGCCTGGACTTGGCGCCGACGCCAGCAAATATCCAGTACGCGGCCCGACTGCGGCTGGAGATTCTGGCCAAGATCGAGCGCGGGGCATTTGCCCTGGCGGATTACTTCCCTGACTCGCCGCGCGCCGTCAAGGATGCGCAGTCCCTCACCTTCAAACAGTTGGCAGGTGAGTGGCTGCGCGTGAAAAAGCCGCAAGTGCAGCACAGCACTTTCCATCACTATGAGCAGACCTTGACCAGCTACCACTACAACGAGCTGATGGAAATGCGGCTGGCCAGCCTGGACTACCGCGCGTTGATGAAGCTGCTGGCGGACTTCCCGTCCAATGGCAAGACCTTCAACAACGTGGCCACCGTGCTGCGCCAAGTGCTGGAATATGGGTTCAAGGCCAAGCTCCTGGCAGAGCCGTTGCATGACCATGTGCAGATGCGCCGCCATCAGAAGCCAGGGCCGGACCCGTTTCCACTGCATGAGGTCAATCAGATCATCCAGTCCATGCCTGCCGGTCAGGCTCGCAACTATTTCGAGCTGGCTTTCTTCTCGGGCATGCGGCCGTCCGAGCAGATTGCAATGCAGTGGAGCAAGGTGGACCTCAAGGCCGGAAAAATGCTGGTCGATGCCGCCAGGACGCGCGGCGAGGAAAAGGGGACCAAGACCGGCAACACCCGCACGGTGGAGCTGACTGCCAATGCCCTGGATGCATTGCGCCGTCAAAAAGCGAGCAGCCACAAGAATGCTGTCTATGTGTTTGAGAATGAGCAGGGCAAGCCTTTTGGCTCCACGGACATTCCACTGGATTCATGGTGGCGCCCCACCGTGAGCGCGCTGGGGCTGCGCTACCGCGACGCCCGGCAGACCCGCCACACCTTTGCAACCATGTGCCTGATGGCAGGCATCACGCCGGGCTGGGTGGCCATGCAGATGGGGCACTCCATAGAGATGTTTTTCCGCGTGTACAGCCGGTGGATTCAAGGCGCAGACCAAGGCGCCGAGCGCCGCAAGCTGGATGCATTCATTGCGGGCAGCTAAGTTGGAATAATGAAAAGACCAACCGCTCCAGCCCACCCGCATCAAGTGATGCGGACTCTCATCTCGCAAGTTCAATGCATCGTCCTCTAGTCCTGCATCCCATGTTGCAGACTTGAGCGGCACCTAACTGGCTGAGTACTCTGATGAAAAAGCGCAAGTAAATTAAAAAAGGGCCTTAAAGGCCCATTTTTAGAATCTCAAACGCTACTAAATTAGTAGCGAATATGCTGCCAATTTTCGGCATGTCTGGGTAAGCCCTTGGCGCTCCAGCATATCCAGATACTCTTGCGCTGTGAGTTTTGGGTTCTTGAGACTTGCGCGATGCTTGGATGCTGCATTCAGAACGGCCGCTAAATCCAGGTCCATCAAATCGAAGAGAAATTCGTCAGGGTGCTGGGCCTCAACCCCATACTGCGACAAAGCCGCAGGGGGGAAATCTTTGAGGTTCATAGTGACGATGACGCCGGCGCCGCACCGAATGGCTGCAGCCAGGACGTGACGATCATCCTGATCAGGAAGAGTCAGACCATTGATCAAGTCTTCATAGCCAGTAACCAGACAATCTGGCACCGCCTGATCCATGAGGCTGGAAACTCTGTCCAGTTTTTCTTGAGTGAAGTCCGGACGATTCTTCAGCAGGTTACGTTTCCATTCGTCATGAATCTGAGCAGTCCAGCGCGCCCGGTAGCAGCCCTCAAGGGCAACATACATCAGGAAGCTGCGCAGGGGCGCTGGATACATCACGCATGCGTCATAGACAACAGTAAACGGACTGCTTCGCATCAGTAACCCATATCCAGCTCTTGATCCAATGCGGACAAGGCTGTCATGGCCTCTGCACTGCTCTGATCTCGTTTTTCCTTGTATGCCTGCAAATCAGAGAATTTCACGCGACGATGCGTGCCTGCTTTGTGAAAAGGCAGCTCACCCGACTCCATCAGTTGCACCACATACGGACGAGAGACATTGAGTAGATCAGCAGCCTCCTGAGTGGTCAGTTCTGCATGCACGGGCACCACTTTCACAGCGTTGCCCAAGGCCAACTCTGCCAAGACCTCCTGCAGCAAACGTAGCGCTGAGGTTGGGAGCTCAATCGGGTGCTGCTGACCGTCAGTGCTGGTGATCTGGATGAGTTGGGTTTCTGCCTTGGTAGACAGATAGGCGGCCAGAGCGCGCTGGCCCTCTGTAGCTGCCTGCTTTTCGGTAGCATGAGGCAGCATGACTTTATCGTTAGCGATTGCGTTCATGGTTGCTTCTTTCAATATTTAATTTCATTACTTTTTAGTAGCCAATGGCTACATGAGCAATGTAAACGAAATAAACGAAAACCTCAACTTTGCGTGTTGTAACCTTCCCGAAGATAAGTCATTGTTTTTATTGAGACTCATCACCACCACCCCTGCCGGGCTAGATGACCGCCAATGGTCATCGCAGCATCAGAGCGCTCTCGTGACGATCCTAGCTACCGGCCACGGCATTGCGGCCACCTGGGCCACTAAGCGAAGGTTCTGACCACGTCGACCGTGGGACACAGCATGGGACATAGCGGGTTAAAAATGCGCAAATGGGCGGAAATTGGCCACTACGCCCATCGGGAAGGTGTGGCGGATTCATGTCTAAACAATGGCGCAACGGGTTCGATTCCTGTCGGGGGGACCATTTTCTAGTCCGGTAGCTTCCAAAGGCTTCCGGACTTTTTTATTTCTCCTCTGAAAACGGCCTTTTTCTTTCCACGAAAGTCCATCGGAGTCCAATAGCATCCACGCATATGCGGGGGTACATTTGGGGGTATGAAAGCGAAATCTGGGGGTACATTTCATTTGTACCCCCAAAGGCACTCTGCAGGATGTACCCCCAGATCGTGCCGATGTACCCCCAAGGATCCGAGCCAGATACCCCCACGGGTCAGGTTCACTTAACCCCCTCTGGTTGCCACCTCTAACGCTTGCGATCGCACAACTCTGCTGATGCGTAGAGTTCAGATCTTCAGTTAACCCCCTTAGGCAACCCGCTGAACAGTCCGACAACGCGGCTCGAATTACCCGCTTCCAAGCTATACAGGAAGGACCCGTGGCCGGTCTCACTACACAACCCCCTATAGAGGGCCGTAGAACAGCGGGCACATGCGGCTCGGGGCATCCGCGTCATAGAGAAATGTTTTTGGGCATGCCCTGCAGGCCGTGGCCATACCCATGCACGCCCGTATCGGCACCAGAAGGCTGCCCGAGCACTGTCTTCTCTGGTGCCATGCCTGCCTCACTGCTATCCGTTGCAGCGCACAGAAGGCCTTGCCCAGCCCCCTCCGGGGCCGCCGCACCAACTGCATTCGCTCGGTCAAAACTCGTTGAACAGGCGCGGCAACTGCATGCACTCACGCAGCTTTCTTCGGGGTATGACTCTTTTTTAGCGGGAACAGTGGGAACACGCAGAAAAATACGCATAAGCCAATGATTTTATTAACAAAAACTGTTCCCACCGATCTATGGGAACAGCCAAATTCGCAGTGGGAACGTGGGAACAGATTGCAGCTGAAGCACACATGCAACCGCACTTCCTTCGGGGTGTGACTCTTTTTTAGTGGGAACAGTGGGAACACACTCGAAAATACGCGCAAGCCAATGATTTAATTAATAAAAACTGTTCCCACTGATCTGTGGGAACAGCCAAATTCGCAGTGGGAACGTGGGAACAGATTTATGTGTGCCCATAGCCCTCATTACTTCAGTGAATCACCCGGCGGCTGTATTCCTTGCCGCTCCTTTAGCTTTTGCGTTTCCTTTGCACTCATTTCATCCAGCCAAAGTTGGCCTGCTTTGGTCTTGAAGGCATACCAAACAACGGGGCGCTTCAACCATGCGACCTGTAACTTGGCTTGCTCATACTGAAATTCTTCACTTAAGAATTCAATTTTTTTGTGCTCGTTCTCCATGTAGGAATAGTCATCCTGCAGCAGCTTAAGCACCTCAGGACTCAGCTCTCTAGACCGAGCCTGCCCAGAATCCAGGTAGTGATTGACCCGAAGTACAGCGGCTCGGGCGATGTATTGCGATGTCTGACGAGGAACACTGTTGTCCTTTGCATCTAAGGTCCGCAAGCGCTCCAAGAGGTCGGTCACCATCACTGGATCATGGATTTCATGCTTTGGTAGATCCGCTAGCTGCCGAGCCCGTTCGTTAAGATTCTGAGCATCACGTAGTAGCAACATAGTGGCTTGTGACAGATAAATATTGTGCTCAAGCTCCATCAACTTGGTTCGACGATTCTGGGCAGCGTGCTGCATCCAAGGCACCGCTATTGCAATTAGCAACGCAAAGAGCGCACCAGCAGTTTGCGCCCAACCCGAGAGATTCGGATTTGCATTCATCCACGCGAGCAACTCCTCCATATCGACCCCGTATTTCTTTTTCAAGTGGTGTGAATTCTGGCATCAGTCTTTGATAGGTGCCCAACAAAAAAAGGACTCCCGAAGGAGTCCTTGAAGCCTCTGTCACAAGGCAATGACAGCCGTAGCTCTGTCATGTCAGCCATTCACGCTTGCAGACCCGTAGTGGTCAATTCGTGGGCGAAGGAGTAAAGCCCGTCACCACAAACCTGCAAACGCTCTCGCTCTAGGGCGCGGCTGGGTTCGATGTGGGGGCGCTGCTGCTGACGCTCACCAGCCGTGCACCTTGTGCCCCCATGTCTCCGTCTGGGTCGTAAGCCAGCACCACGGCAGGGTCGGCGTCGGCCCGACGGTAGATCGGCAGGTGGGCCAGCTCGGCTTCACAGATCAGTTCTTCTTCTTTTTCCTCCAGCGTACGCAGCTGCGTGGTCAGCTGTTCGCGGCGTGTGGTGCGTTCGGTCAATGGCAGGCCGGGCACATAGTCCATGGCGTCCACCTTGGACAGAAATACCTTTTTGATGGTGTCGCCAAACAGCCAGATCAGCTGCGGTGCGATCGAGATATTCAGCATCCCCGAAGCATTGCTTTGCCCCACGGGCAAATTCACCCCCTGAGTCACGCCCAAGGGGTTCACCTCGGTGATAGATGCCCCCGGATTGCGCAGGCTCAGGAACTTGTTGTTGACCTCGGCGGCATCGCTCGACATGCGATCGAACCACGCGGACACACGAACCTTGAGGTCTTCGCGGGACAGCGGTGCCTGCACCAGCCAGTCGATTTCTTCCTTGATCTGCGCGATCTGCTCGCGCAGCTTGTCGATTTTTTGAATCAGTTCCATGCTCAACCTCACAGCTCGTGCTCGGGGGAGTTGAAGCCCCATTGAATGACGGCTTTCACCAGCGGATCCACGCATGCAAATTGCTCGCTCTGGGCCGCTTTCACGCGCTCTTTTTCAGCTTCCAGGCGCTGCTGGCGTTCCAGCAGTTGCAGGTACTCGCCCCACAGGCCGTAGCTGATGCCCGTTGGTGCCACGTCGTATTGGGTGCCCGAGCCGGTGTATGTGGGTCGCTGGAATTTCTCGACCTGCTCCCGCGTCAAAGCACGTGCTTTGTCCAGCGGCAGTTCAAGCATGGACTCCACCTGATCCCGGCTCTCGTACATATTGGCGTTGCTGCGCATGAAGGTGCGCTTGCCGCCGATGTGCTCTCTCAGCTCTCGCAGGCGGTGGTAAAAATCATTCGAGGTCAGATGGATGGCCCGCTTTGCCTCCAGCAGCCGCATCATCTTTGCTTTGTCATAGCTTGGCATGTGCTCTCCGTTCAAGTGTCGTTGTGACAAGAGCCATGCTCGCCCCGCAGCCCGAGAATCAACAGCCACAGGCCGCGTATTCAGAGGGCGATTCACGCTTTCAACTCAGTTGCAGCCCATGTTTCGCAAGGCCTTGCGCAGCCCGTCGAGCGTGGCGGGCAGGCCCAGCCCCTGACGATGGGCACGGTGTATCAAACGGCGTGCGGCAGTCCAGTTCATGTCGGGCTGCTGCCGGTCTTTGAGGTACTCGGGAACCCGCTCCAGGTACAGCAGCACTTCGCGGTGCAGCGCGCGCATATCGCCATGCAGATGCAGCAATGCACGCGACAACAGGCGGTTGCGCCACACACGCAGCACATCAAAACGAGGCGTGCGGCCCAGCGTGCCCGCAAAGCCCAGCGCCCTGTCCATATCGGTGCCCTGCCGGATGTGTTCTTGCACCGCCACCTCCAGCCATGAAGCCAGCTCGGCGTGCTGCTCACGCAGCAAACGGGCTGCAATGCGCATGCGTCGAATGGGGTTCTCCGGCAGGCGGCTGGCCTGCCTCGTTCGCTTGCACTCGGTCACTCACACCTCCAGTTCATAGATCGCTGACGTGATGCGATAGCAGCGTGCTTGCCCCAGTCCGGGCAGGCGCTGCTTGTCGTCGTAGCTACGGCCCTTGCCTGGCTTCAGGCAGCCATACTGAAGCAGCACGCTGCACACCGCCGTGTAGTCGTAGCCGTTGCAGACCTCGTTGCGGAACACCTCGGGCAACACAAAGAACTCCACCTGCATATCCTCCGTGGCCACCGCAGGCAGCAGCTCGTCATACAGCCGCTGATCGTCGCCGTTCAGGCGTGGGCCGCTCACCTTCGGCTCGGCCTTCACAGGCTTGCCCTCTGCGTCGACCAAACGCCGGTATCCGGCCCGCTGCAGAGTCTTCACGCTGTGATCGTCGGCGGCTCGATGCCACCACGTAAAGCGGCCCTCGCCATGCGCTTCAAAGAAGGCCCGCACCTGCCGCAGCATGGCCGTCACTTCACCATTGCCAGATCCGCCACGGCTGGCCAGCCATGCGTCAAAGCAGGCTTTCACCGCGTCCTCGCTCTCGCCCTCCTTCCAGCCGGTCAGGCCCGCTTCGGTTGCCATGGCACCGGCCACCGCAACCAGAGCAAAACGAGCCGCCACACGCGCCACTTGGCCACTCACTTTGCCAGGAGTCCACGACGCAGCCAGAATGCCCACCTCTTGGCGCAAGCGCTTGCCCAGCGTGGGCGCCTGCCCTGCCGCCCACTGCAAAAAGGCATGACCCACCGCCCCATGGCAAAGCTGAGCCTCACGCGCCAGATGCATAGAAAACTCGGCTCCATCGCTCATGCCGTGCAACTGCTCAAACGCCCCCAATCCTGCACCTGCATCGGCAGGAATATCGGCCATTCGCACCTCTTGCCCGATGCGCGTGCGCTTGCCTCCTTCTGCCATGTGGTCGGCCAACCCCAACTCGCCTGCACTCAGAAAAAGTAAACGCCAAGAAAGCCTTGCCCGTGCTGCACCAGTGCGTGTTGACCGTGCCTTGCTCTGCTCGTTGGCCAACATGTAGGCACACTCGCCCGCCACCTTGCCTTCGACCTGGGCCAGCTCATCCAGAATCAGCAAGCTGTCGCAGTGCTGGGCCGCTATCGCTTCCAGGGCGTTGTCTGTGGTGCGCCAGCGCTGCATATAGTTCTGGTCGCCGTACACACTGGCAGCCAGCCGCAGTGCTGTTGTCTTGCCGCAAGAGCTATCACCACGCAGATGAAAGCCGCCAGACTCCATGCCTGCCGGTCGCAGCAGCGGCCCTGCGAACGCACAGGACACGGCAAATACCAAGCGGCTATTGCCTGCACACAGCCGCCCGATTCGATCAACCCAACTCTGCACATCGCGCTTGATGCTGAAAGTGTTTTCCATTGGTGCCTCTGACTGAAAAACAATGCGCTCGTCCTCGTCGCCAATGGTTTCATGCGGCAGTACAAAGGCCCGCTTGTGCCAGCCTATGCGGTCTGTGCAGCTAGCGAACGCACCGGGTTTGCGGGTCTGGATGTACTCGGTCAGCCGGTTTCTGGCCATGGGTGCAGTGGCAATGCGCAGCCCCATGTTCAGCAGCGTTCCCCGGTACTCGCCGCCGTCGCCGCTCAACATGCGGGCGGGCATGGCCCATTGGCGCGGCACGCCCAGTGGGTCTTCAAAGGTCAGCAGGTAGCCCCAGCCCATGCCCTCCTGATTGCGCGTCAGCGCCTCCACCTGCAGGGGCGAGCACAACCACAGCGGGCGGGCCGGGTTGCCGTCCTTGTCGCGGCCATGAAACCACACGCCATATTGCGTCACGCTGAACGGGTCGTCGCCCGTTTGCACAGGCGCAGCATCAGGCCCCAACTCATGCCTTTGCTGTGACTCTGCAGCCTGGGCGGCATTCTTGTGGTGCTCTTCGATCGCATCCATTACGCACGCCTTCACGGCCTCAAGGCTGCAGGCCAGATGCATGTCGTTGAAGTCGCTGCCGCCGTCCGGTAGATCCTTGGGGAAGACCACCGCACCGCCCACCGCCGCAGCGGCTGCACTGGCTTTGCTGCGCCCGGTATTGCGGCCCATCTTCTGCTCGGCGGCTGCATCGTCATCGCCGCACACCACCAGCAAGGCGTCGGGCATCAGCCCATGCAAGGCCTTGGCCACATGCAGCAGATTGCCCGCATCAAAGGCCATGGCCACTGGCAATCCCGTGGCCTGCCGCAAGCTGGCGGCAGTGGCGTAGCCCTCGGCCAGCAGCACTGTTTCGGCCGCGTCTGCACTGCCCAGCATGTGCCACAGGCCCGACTTTCTGCCGCCCTTCAAAAACAGCTTGTCCGCCCCCTTCGCAGGCTTGGCTGGGGCAATGCGTTGCACATTCCACAGCTCGCCTTTTTCGTCACGCAGCGGCACCAGCAAGCAACCATCAGCGGCATATCGCACGCCGTAGCCCATCACGCCCTTGCGCTGCAAATAGGCACTCCTGCCCGTGGTGCTGGCGGCATCCCACTGCTGCACGGCCTGCTGCGCCACGGCTTGATGAGCAGCCCTTTGCTGCGCCTCTTCGGCGGCCTTAGCAGCGGCAGACTTTTGCACCGCCCTGCCCTGCAACGGCTTGCCCGGCACATGCGGCCCCTTGCTTCGCCGCGGCAGTTTGAAGCCATGTTGCTTGGCCAGATAAAGCAAGGTGGAAACACCCACCCCGCCACCGGCCTTGATGCTGCGCCATGTGCTCAGCGCCGCAGCCTTGTCGAAACTGGCCGCATCCCTGGCGCTCCAGTCTCGAAACAGTCCCCAGCCCGCATCGTCCGGAAACTCGCTCTTGATCGCCATGCCCACGCGTGCCCATTCGTCACGCGGCAGGCTTGCCGGGATAAAGCCCAGCGCCTCGCCCAACAGAGCGACAGAAATCGGCGTTCCAGTCATCGCAGCCTCGGCATCAGGTCGTGAAACGTCAGCGCCTGAAACTCGGGCGACAACTTGAACGGCGCGCCCGGCACCGAAACGGCCAGCAGCTTGCGCGTGCGGAAATGCATCACACGCAACACGCCCGATGCATCAAAAGTCACTTTCACCGGCGTTGTGTGCGGACGGTGGATGGTCGCCTTGAGCAGCACACGATCCGCCGGGCATAGCGCATGCAGCTGGGCCAGCCTGTCTCGCATCACCCAGCCCGCATTGGCCAGATTGGCGCTTTGCAGCAAGCCAACGCGGGCCTTCACCAGTTGCAGCACACCCGGCCACGCAATCTGTAAATGCAGCGTTGCATGCGGATTGCCGGGGTCTGCAGGAATCTGCACCTGATGCAGCACTTCATCCTCCGGCACCTTGTTGGCATGCAGATGCTCGGTTGCCAGCTTCAGCAGCTTTTGTGCCTGCAACCGGGCTGCCTGAATTGCTTTCTCGGTAGCTGGGCTGGGTGTCGATTGATCGGGTAAACGGCTCATGCCTTCTCTCCTTCTGGCTTGCCTTCAGGCACGCCGCTCAAAGCCAATGTCATCAGTGCATTGCTCATTGCAACCTCGGCAGCAGATCGTGAAAGCTCAAGCCCGTGTAATTGCGGCTCAGCACAGATGGAATGCCTGGCTCCGAATAGCCGTAGCAATCCTTGGTTCTCGCATGGCAGACACGCAGCACGCCCGATGCATC
Organism: Comamonas sp. F1-6; assembly: GCF_039581415.1. Lineage (NCBI taxonomy): Bacteria > Pseudomonadati > Pseudomonadota > Betaproteobacteria > Burkholderiales > Comamonadaceae > Comamonas > Comamonas sp. F1-6. The sequence goes on along the minus strand of NZ_JBCPWN010000021.1, from coordinate 72,562 downwards.
GAACGTCAGCCTGAACGGCGCCCGGTGCGGCCTACGCCACACCGCAGTCAGCAGCACGGCATCGGCCTTCTTGCGCTTGCGCAGCAGACTCAGCTCATAGGGCATATCGCGCTCCATCCATCCGGCAATCGTTTCTTTCAGCACCGTGCCCTGGCCATCCACCAGCTGCAAAACACCGGGCCAGATGAACTGCAGCCAGCGTTGCTGGCCAGCCACTGAAGGCAGGCGCAGCTTGTACAGCGCACCATCGGCAGGCACCTGAAGCTTGAGGAATTGGGCCGCCCCCTCCATGCGCGATTGCGCTGCCACACGGGCGGCCTGAACGACGTAGTTGGCCGCAGCCGTGGGCTGCAGCGAAGTGTTCGGGGTTGAAGTCATCAAACCTCCTGCAAGAGTTATTCGGTAGGGGTCGGCAGATCTGCAGCAGGCTCGCCTGCACCGGCAGACTGGGCCTCGATCCAGGCTTGAATGGCCCGCTCGCTCCAGGCCACGCGGCGGCCTGCACACAGGCGGATCGGACGTGGAAACAGCCCCTGCCCGATGCGGTAGTAAATCCAGCTCTTCTTGGCCGAAGTCATGCGTTCCACTTCGGCCAGCGGCAGCAGGCGGTCGCCCGGCTGCAAGCCGCCCTTGGCATACACAGCCACCGGCACGGAGCGGCGGCGCTTCTTGCAGGCATCAGCTTCTTGGCGGGACGGCGCGGCGTGGATGTCATGCACGTTCATGTCTTGCTCTCCGTAGAAAAGTGGGAAACCTCAGCCCTGGCGCAACTTGGCCGGCGCGATGGATGCAGCCTGTTTGCACGGGCCTGCAGCAATACGTGCGAAGCGGCGCGACGCAGGGTTTGGCAACGACTGGCGGGCATTGATGTGCATGCGCCAGTAATGGGCACTGGCAGCCAAAACGGCACGCGTGGCTTGTGATCGGTGATGCATGTTTTGTCTCTCCAACAAAGTGCAGGTAAGTCCAAGAAAGTCAGTGCAGGCAATGGTCTGAGGAGTGCTGCGACAAGTCACTGCGACACATGTCTTTAATTTCTGTCGCACCCAACAAGGGCTTATCCAGACTCAAGTCGAGCAATGAAATTGATAGCAACTCTTGAATGATTTCGAGCGGCACAAGGCATGAGAACCTCTCCAACAAAGTCCAAAGAAGTCCGGTAAAGACGAATGCAGGCGATGGTCCGAGCAGCAGGCGGAAATTTCCATGTGAACATTTCACAAATTTGCTTCCGCCCCCTTGAGCGCTTACGCCGTAACGACCTCAACTCTCGGATTGATAGCAATCTGCTGTTGAAAAAGTCTTTGCTCTGCACGGCTCGTTCTCCATCGAAGTCCAAAGAAGTCCAGCGAGGACAGGTGCTGACGATGGTCTGAGCAGCGGGCGGAAGTTTCCAGAGGAAGTAGTTCTCTAAATTAGTTCCGCCCTCTTGCACCCTTATGCAGCAACAGCCTTGACTCTCGAATTGATAGCAAATCACCGCTAAACAGGTCTCTTCCTTCATGGCTCGCTCTCCATCGAAGTCCAAAGAAGTCCAACTAGGACAGGTGCTGGCGATGGTCTGAGGAGTGCCGCGACATTTCCAGGTGAACGAGTTCACAAATTTTTGACGCACCCTGCAAACACTTATGCAGCAACAAAATTAACTACCAAATTAATAGCAACTGATATCAGATGACCCGCCGGAGCACAGGGCCAGTCCGGCCCTGCGGTTTGCTCCAGAAAGGTTGGGTCAACCCTGAGAGGTGCCCTGACGGCCCAGCCAGCGGCCCAAAAACTGCATGGACTCGGCCCGCAGTTCGGCGGCTTTTTCGGGGGTTGATGCGGACTCGGCCAGCGTCAAACGCAGCAGGCTTTCGTCCATCTCCGTCCACAGCCAAAGCAGCAGGCGCTCCATGTCATCCATGGCTGCGGCCAGCGCCTTTGCATCGGGTGCGTTGAACTGGCGTGCCCATGTGCGGATCTCGCACACCAGCTGGCGCGCTTCGCGGTGCGAGAGCCGGGCTTGTGGATCCGAGGTGGCGTCGATAGGGGTTGTGTACAGCGGCGCAAAAGACGGGCACGGCTGCGCTGCCACTGCGTTGCGGGCAGCAGAGGTGTTGAGGGCTGTCATGGCTCAGCCCTCCGGGTTCAAGTCGATGGATTGCAGCGTGGCGATGGCCTGCTGTGCCTCTGCCAGCAGTTGCTGAGCAAACAGGTACATCGGCTCGCGGGCCGTGAGCATGGCTTTGCAGCGGCTCAGGCTGTTGAGCGCCTGCATATGCAGCTTGATGGGATCGGGGGTGTTGCTGCCCGTAGTTGGCGCATTGGATTGCACAGCGGCGTGTGCGGGGGAGATGGTAGCCATGACGGCCTCCAAGCAGGTTCGGTTTTCTAAAACCACCACGCTGAGACCAATCAGGGCGGTAGCTCGACAGGTTGGTCTACCGGGAACCCGCTTGCGCGAACCGGCCAGGCTTGCGCCTGCCTGCCGAGCCACCATAAAAGGGGCACCGACAACAAAGCCGCAATCCATTGCGGAAACTGCGGCTTTTGTCGCAGCGAGTTCACCAGGAGACCAATCCCGATCACGCTTTACTGGCGTGATGGGTGGAATGTAGCACATTGCTGTGCTAGATGTGAACCTAGCGTTGATATCGAATAAAAATCTTTTTAGGTTTTTAAATTAGAAACCATCCATTGTTTTTTTAACTTCTCCAGACTGAATAATCTCTTTTACAGAGTGAGGCCCAAGATAATCCGATATAAATACTGAAATAGACTTTAGACTTAGATAAGCAGATATAGATATTAATAAAATAAACAATAGAAAATCAATTACATTCCCCCAATGAAATGCGACCAATAATCCAAATCCAATACCTGCAAAAAGCTCCGAATTGAAATTAATATTTCTAATCCTTAACTTTACGTCATTTGTCATTGAGTCTATCCATTCAACAGCTTCTTTCCTCTCTGAAATTTTCAATTCTTCGCCGAAATTGAATTGGGGCTGTTTGGAGTTTATTTTTTCCCAAATCTTGCTAGAGCGAGCTGCTAGGTAAAGAAAACATCTCAAAATAATTCTCGAGAACAACCAGCCAGAAAACACCATAAAAAAACCAAAAATCAAATCGTAAACTACGAATTCCTTTAGTAATTTTGATGGTTCAGAAAAAATAGAGATATTAATATTTGCAACACTTTCAGAAATACTTAAATGAGTCTGCTTATTTATGGCAATAGAAATTAGCAATCCACATGCAAAGATAAATACTCTATGCAAAGGAAATACTGCCTGTATTGCATCAGTATATGATTTTTCAACAGATTCCCACGAAGGCATAATTAAGCCACAGCCAAATAATATAAATCCCCACCATTTACATCAAACCCAAGCGCCTCGACGATCGGACAGACATAAATTTGAATAGGTTCACCATTATGAAATGGTCGCAATTCGTTAAAGTCTTCAATAGACCTTAAGTGCAATATAACATCTCTGTTTGTATGCAGGTTCTCAATTTTCGCACTTGGCTTTGTTGTCTTGTTGCCCCTATCAAGTGATCTAATCTTAGCCTTCAATATAAGCGGAGCACCAAGCTCACGTTTAGACGATATTGCATGAAATCGCCTTGCCGTTTGAGCCGTAAAGAAATATGGCAAATGAGCTACTTCTCCGTTAATAGTAATTTCTGCCGTACTCCCTGCCAAATCCTCAGGCGTGATTTGCTTAACCAGTTGATCAACTTCCTTTATGACAGATCTATTTGAATATGCCGACGCCCAGTTTGGAGGAGGATTATCAATCACATCTTGGAAAGACTGAGTGCGAGCCCCTACACCCTGAATATACTCTTTTCTCGCGGATATTTGCCTTGCCAAGCTATTACTCTGAATAACTGCTCTATTTGATGCCTCTTCAAATACAGGATGTATGGCTGCAGCAATTCTATCAACTATGGCATTTGCTCCTTCTTTTACTGCATCTAAAATTATCCCCCCTTCTCTGGGGTATTCCGCAATAAACTCGGTGTCTTTGTACTGCTCATTTGTAAGTCGAGCATGTTTCCAGACTTGCCCATAGCTCTCAATGAGATACGCTCGGTCAATGGCACGTTGCATATGCTCATACGTTCGAGAAAGTACTCTGATTGAAACCTTATGGTCGACTGTTATTGGTCCGTCAAAGTGAATTCCAAAAGTAGCCATGTCAATATAGGATTAATTTTGATAATTAAGAGAACTCGAATGGCATATGCAATCAAGTCATCAAAGCAAGCACTTAATACAGGTTAGTTAGTTTGTCTTATTTTTCTTTCTGTTCCCACTCTGTTCCCATCTGGTTCCCACTCTGTTCCCACACAATTTGATAGCAACTATCGCTTATTGCATCAACGTTTCCGGCATTTCTGCTACGGTTGTTCCCGCGTTCCCACGGTTTTTGCAGAAATATTCCCAAAGCAAAATGCGTTGTAACAAAGTGACACTTCTTGGTTAGCAGGCACAAAAAAGCCGCCTCGGCGGGCGGCTGGTGGTCTGTCTCTTGTGTCTGGAGCGGTCTAACCTCTGGCCTGCTGGGGCATGGCCAGGGTCTGCCCTGCTCTGCGGGCATCCAGGTAATCGGCCCACCATTGCATGAGCTGGGTGCGCTCTGTCATATAGGTGCTACGGTGGTAGGCGGCCCGCACCTGGTTGCGCTCCTTGTGGGCAAGTTGCCGCTCGATCACATCGGGGCGCCAGCCTGCCTCGTTGGCCACGGTCGAGAACAAGGCCCGAAAGCCGTGGGCCGTGGCCAGGTACTTGTAGCCCATGCGGGCCATGGCCGAGTTGAAGGTGTTCTCGCTCAGCGGCTTGGTGCTGTAGAACGGGCTGGGAAAGACCAGCTCCAGCCGCTCGGAGATGGGCCGCATCTGCTGCAGCACAGCCACGGCCTGCCGCGACAGGGGCACACGGTGTTCCTGCCGCATCTTCATGCGCTCGGCAGGGATAGTCCACACAGCAGTGTCCAGGTCGATCTCGTCCCAGCGGGCACCGCGTGCCTCGCCGGGGCGCGTGGCGGTGAGGATGAGCAAGCGCAAGGCACTGACGGTGTGCAGCACGCCGTCATAGGCGTCGAGCCGGGCCAGGAACTCGGGCAGCTCGCGGTCGTCGATGGCGGCACGGTGTTTGACTTCACGGGGCCGCAGGATCTCGGACGGCACCAGATCCACCATGGGGTTGCTTTGCAGCCGCCCGTGAATGACGGCCCAACGAAAGATGGCCTTGACCCGTTGCAGCACCCTACCCGCCTGCTCGCCCGCGCCACGGGCCTCGATCACCTTGACGGCAGCCATGACCTCCAGCGGCGTGATGCTGGCCAGCGGCCTTGCGCCCAGGATGTGCAGGATGTCGTTTTCCAGAGAGGCCTGTATGCGCTGCAGGGTGACAGGCTCCCACCGGGCGGCCTGATGCTCCAGCCATTCAGCGGTCACGGCCTGCAGTGTGTTGACGGCCTCTGTCTCGGCCTTGACCTTGCCTACCTTGCGCTGCTCTACCGGATCACTGCCGGACTGAATGAGCATGCGAGCCTGCACGGCCTGTTCCCGTGCATCCTTGAGGCCGACAGCCGGATAGACACCCAGGGCCAGCAGCTTCTCTTTGCCGTTGCTGCGGTACTTGAGCCGCCAGTACTTGGCGCCAGTCTTGGTGAAGTCGAGAAACAGCCCGCCGCCGTCGAAGTATTTGCCGGTCTCGCTCAGGTTGCGCAGCTTGGCATCGGTCAGTTTCATGAGCATCCTCGCATGGCTGGGGGTACATTTGGGGGTACATCTTAGGCTCGTTTTTACGAAGCCTAATATCCATGCGGTTTAGAGAACCTAGTGTGATTCCTGTCGGGGACCAAATTCAAGGCCGCGAAGGTGCATAACCTTCCGGCCTTTTTCTTTTTCTCCTCTGTAGACCTCAATTTGAAGTGCATCGGAGTCCGTAGAAGTGTGCCGCAATCCGGGGGCATCAGGGGGCACATTTGGGGGCACATTTTTAAAAATTGGGGGCACATTTCAGATGCCCCCAGTTTTGCCTCCTGGCTTCATCTCCCCCTCGCCACCCAGCCCTTGCCCTCATCGACGTGAATATCGACCAGCCCTTCTCTGGCGCTGGTATATGAGTCATGCTTTTCGCCGCAGGCAACCAGACAGCAACAGGAGCGCGGGCCGCTCAATGCAAAATGCCCATACGCATGCGTACTTCGCAATCAAGCCTTGGCACGCGGCTTGAAGAGATGGATGGTTTCGCCGCGGGCAAGCATCTCCACCAGCTGAGCGACGCGTCTGGCGCGCGTCTCGGCTCTCGCGGCAGTCTGGATACGCCACAGTATCGCGTAGCGATTAGAGGCATTGATGCTTGCAAAGAAGGTCTTGGCCGCCGGCTCGGCATCCAGTGCAGCCTGCAGATCCTCGGGCACCGTGGACGTACGCGCACCGTCGTAGGCCCGCGCCCAGCGCCCGTCAGCCTTGGCCGCCTCTATCTGAGCCTGACCCGGGGCCTGCATGCGGCCCGCTTCAATGAGTGCCTGTACCTTGTTGACATTGATTCTCGACCAGACACTTCGCGCACGCCTCGGCGTGAAGCGCTGGAGATAGTGTTGATCGTCAAGACTTTTCTTCTGTCCATCGATCCAGCCCCAACACAGCGCAATCTCCACCGCTTCGGGGTAGGTGACACTGGGCTCGTTGGAGCCTCGCTTGGCGATCTTGAGCCAGAGACCTTCGGAAGTAGCGTGATTCTTCTTCAGCCAGGCCTCGAAGGCTTTGGCGCTCTTGAACAGGGTTGGAGCAAGCTCAAGCGGGATGATGGATTTGACAGTAGGCATCATCTGGACCTATGCGGCATTAACATCAGCGCGATTCGTGGCATAGAGGCAGGAACCTGGTTGATGGTGGGGTAAGACAAGTTTAACCAGAGCTCCCAGCCTATGGCAGTCGCAAAATGCCCCACGACTCGCCCCCAGACCAGGGGCTTGAGCGATCACAACAATTGCGCAAGCAATCCTGTCAGCCCTGCCGCCACAATGACGTAGATAACATTGATCTTGAAGCGGAGCAACGCGATGCCTGCTGCCAGACCAATGGCAATCGACGGCCACTCTATGTGTCCTGCGAAGCCGTGGGGCCAAACTACATGGTAGGCAAAGAAGACCGCCAAATTCAGGATGACACCCACGACCGCAGCGGTGATTCCGACCAATGGCGCAGTGAATTTCAGATTGCCGTGGGTGGACTCGATAAAGGGACCACCCAGGAAAATGAAAAAGAACGACGGCAGAAAAGTGAAGAAGGTCACGATCACTGCAGCGACGACTCCAGCGAGCAGCAGCGAATCCACACCGAAGATCGCTTTTGTCCAGCCGCCCACAAAAGCCACAAAGGACACCACCATGATGAGAGGGCCCGGAGTAGTCTCCCCCAAAGCGAGGCCATCGATCATTTGTGTTGCAGTCAACCAATGGAAGTTCTCCACCGCGCCCTGGTAAACATAGGGAAGCACCGCATATGCGCCACCAAAAGTCATCAGCGCAGCCTTGGTGAAGAACCATCCCATTTGTACCAGCGGTGATTCCAGACCAAACGCCGTGGCGAGCACGCCCATTGCGATGCCCCACAGCGTCAGGCAGACCAGCGACACCCTCCAGAATCCTCGCCAGGAAAATTGTGCATGCGGCGGAGTTGGAGTGTCGTCATCGATCAATGCGGCCCCGACTGGCTGACGCGCATCGCTTTTTTCATGGCTGGAGCCACCAAAGACCTCAGGTCGCAATTTGCCACCGATGAAACCGATGGCTGCAGCCGCAATGACGATAAGCGGAAACGGAACATTGAGCGCGAAAATGGCGACAAACGCAGCAGCCGCAATGCCCCAATGCCAGCTGCTCTTGAGCGACCTGGAGCCCACTCGGTAGGCTGCCTGTGCCACAAGCGCTGTCACAGCGGGCTTGATGCCATAGAGAATGCCCGCAATGACCGGCATGTCCCCGTGGGCCATATACAGCCAGGCCAGAGCAATGATGATGAACAGCGATGGCAGGACAAAAAGAACCCCTGCCAAAATGCCACCCCATGTCCGGTGCAGCAGCCATCCCAGATACGTTGCAAGCTGTTGAGCCTCGGGCCCCGGCAGCAACATGCAGTAGTTAAGGGCGTGGAGAAATCGCTTCTCGGAAATCCATCGACGGCGGTCTACCAGCTCCTCATGCATGAGTGCTATTTGACCTGCGGGGCCGCCAAAGCTGATGAATCCAAGCTTCAACCAGAAACGCAGCGCTTCTGAAAGCGAAAGAGAGGCTGGCGCAACCGGATCGGTGGGCCTGGGCAAAGCGGTGTCCATAAAAGCTCCATAGGGAATATCCAGCTCTTGGACGAGACACCGTCTACCCTTGCGGGACGGGAGGCTGCTTTCCCGATGCAGGAATTCTAGCCCAGTCGCCTGAGCTCTCATGCACGCCGAAGACAAAGTCTGCAGCTACCGAGAGCAGCGCCAGCACATGGAGCAGAGCCGTACTTGCTGTGCGCCACAAGGACAGGCATCTCAGCCCTCAACGCCCAGAGCTCCTTCGCGGCAGCTCACTCGCGCAGACGAAGACATCGAGCTCCGGAATTTTCCCTCTTGAAGCACACCGCAGCTCGGATCACCAGAACCATCATCACCGATAGCGCTGCTTTCAATATCAGGCCGCCTCCACGATCGACGAGACATCCAGCACATACATCTGGCGCTGGCTCTCATGCACCGAGTCAATGCACACCTGCTTGCCATCACGACTCCAACGTGGATGCAGGTCACAGCGGTTTTCCTTGCTCAGCTCCGGAGTGGCATAGAAACTGCCCAGATTGCGACGCTCGCCGGTCTGCATGTCGAAAAGGAACAGAAAGCGCTCGTGTGTCCTGTCATCTGGATAGGTGTCACTCAGCATCCAGCGGGTACTCACCGGCGAGAACGTCATATGGCCGTTTTCCACCAGCACATCGCGACCAATCACTTTCACCTCTCCTCCTTCAACATCGTGATAGAGGTGGTAGTGAATCTCGCCGGCATGTGGCCCCCAGACAATGATGTGCTCGTTGTCCTGCCACAAGGGATGAGAGATCTGGTACTCCGACTTTTCATAGTCAAACGTGCCTGCGGCACTGGGGTCGAAGTCGTCAGCCAGCTGCGGCAGCGGATGATCGGAGCACTCCAGCAAGCGCATGTCCGAACCGTCCGGGTTCATGGTGATCAGGCGATGCAGGAAGCAGGTCTCATCCTTCACACGTTCTGTCCATCGATGCAAAAACAGGATGCGTGAAGAAGCCGGGTTGATCTCGATATGACTGACCCAGTGGATGGCCTTGTCCATCGACGACACATGATGGAATGCCTTGAGTTGCTCATAGCTGACCAGCAACCGGGAATCACCTGTCGCCAGCTCCATGCACCAGATGCCGTCATCTGCGGGCGCCAGAGGCAATTCAAAAGGCTGTCCCGGCTCGCTGTAACCAATGGTCTCGTGCGTGATGTACAGGCGCCGGTAGTTGACCGACAGCGCCCAGGCACTGCTGGGTGCAACCACATACACGGGCATGGGCAGAACTCGGCGCTCTTGCGTATCCACATCCACCACTACGGCGCCAAAGCCCGGGTAACGGGCTGACATATCGCCCGTGCGATCGTTATAGATCAGCTTGCGACCCGGTGCGCCATCTAACCACTGCAGCTGGCTGCCCATCTGGAAGTTCCAGGCACCGGTCTCGCCCACTGCGTGAAAGCGGTCACCGTCCTGAGTGTCGAAATAGCCAATCGTGGCCTTGACCTCTGGCGTCAGGTAAATGTCCATCCAGGGCGTTTGCTGGGCTGCCAGCAGGCGATTGCCTTTGTCCCAGTTGGACTTGTTGTAGTAGCCGAAGAAATGATGAAGGCTGCCGTCACCCACGCGTCGGCAGGGAGCAAAAGAAGAATGAGAAGAGGTCGTCATTGGATATCAAGCAGTAGCGTCGCAGCGACTGGCTGCGACTCGAAAGCGATGCAGGGCATGAAGAAGCCCGGCTCTGGTTAATTCGCCGTAATCTTTCCGGCAGCGATCACCTGGTCCCAACGCTGCTTTTCCTTGGCCACAAAGCTTTGCGCTTCTGCCAGGGTATTGGCCACGGCACTCATCCCTTGATCCTGCAGCCCCTTGCGGAACTCGGGTGTATTGACCACCTTGCGGATGTCTTCACTGAGCTTGTGCACGAGGGCCTGAGGCACCTTGGAGGACACGGCAACCGTGGTCCATGATGTGGCTACATAGTCCTTCATTCCTGCCTCACCGGTCGTCTGCACATCCGGCAGCGCCGCCAGGCGCTCATTGCCGGTCACCGCCAGCGCCTTGAGCTTGCCGCCCTTGACATGAGCCAGCACTGTCGGAGGGTTCTCGAACATCAACTGGATCTGGCCACCGAGCAAATCATTGAGCGCTGCCGAGCTTCCACGATAGGGAACATGAACAATGGGAGCGCCGGACTGGAGCTTGTACAGCTCTCCCATCATGCGAACCGACGAGCCCACGCCAGCAGAGCCAAAATTGATGCTGCCTGGATCCTTCTTGGCCAGCTCGGTCAGCTCCTGCAGATTCTTGACCGGCAGGTTGGGGGTTGCAACCACGACATGAGGCATCTCCGCCAGCACGGTGACAACGCGCAACTCCTTGGCAGGGTCGTAAGGCAGTTTCTTGTAAACCCCGTAAGCAGCATGCAATCCGATGGATCCCACCATCAGCGTGTAGCCGTCCGCCGGCTGATCGGACACGTATTTCCCACCCAGATGGCCGCCTGCACCTGGCTTGTTCTCAACCACCACGGCTTGATTCCACATACGGCCGAGCCTGTCGGCAAGCATACGGGCCTGCACGTCCGAGCTGCCACCCGCAGTGAACGGCACGATGATGCGAATTTGACGAGCAGGATTGGGATATGCGGAGCTGCCTTCAGCCCAGGCCGAGCCGACGCTCGCCAACGTTGCGGCAGCCAGCACTCCCAGACACAGAGAGCGACGAGCGCTAATGCAAACCATCTAATGACTCCTTGGATTGATTGATGCGCCCTCAATTCCTGAAAACGCATGCACTTATTCGTATGGAAGTCAGTGTAGAAAGCCTAACCTACTCGGAAAAATTCATTTTTCAAACTCATCTATACGTGGTTGGTATACCCTTCCTCCTCAGCATCAAACCGATTGCGCCATGCCACGCCCTTTGAGTTTTAAAGAAATTGAAGCATTTCGTGCCGTGATGCAAACCGGCACCACGACCGCCGCTGCGCAGCTGCTGCACACCACGCAGCCGTCCATCAGCCGTCTGCTGGCTCAGATGCAGACCGGCGCGGACCTGAAGCTGTTTGATATGCATAAAGGGCGGCTGCGCCCGACTGCAGAGGCACGGGAGCTCTTTTCGACGGTGCAGCAACATTTCGTAGGTCTGGACCGCATTGAGCGCGACCTTCAGGGGCTGCGGCAGTTCGGTGCAGGCACTCTGCGCATAGGCTGCACCCCGGCACTGGGACTGTCCATCGTTCCCGCGGCCCTGCACAATTTTCTGCTGCACTACCCGGGTACACACATCAGCCTGCAGACACTAGGTACTACACATCTTCGGGAAGGACTGCTGCACGGCCAGTTTGACCTGGTCGTCAGTACCATGGCCATTGGCTCCCCTGAACTCAACGCAAGCGTTCTGCATCAGACCCAGGCCGTCTGCGTCATGCATCCAGGCCATCCTCTGGCATCGCACAGCAGCCTGCATGTCCAGGACCTGGAAAACCAGCTGCTGCTGACCTTGAATTCCGACGACAACATCTACCTGCAGCTGCAGCGAACCATGCTCGAGCATGATGTCCGCCCCAGCTCAACTGTCGAAACCACCTACTCCTCCACCATCTGCTGCCTTGCCGCGCAAGGTACAGGCTTGGGCGTAGTGAACCCCTACGTGGCGGCAACATTTGCGTCAAGCCTCTGCATCAAACCGTTCCTGCCCGAGTGCTCAGTAGAGGTGGTGCTGGCACTGCCCAGTCATTCGGCACCTTCGGAACGCACGCAATGCTTTGTCGAGGAGCTGCAAAAACAGCTGGCAACATAAGCAGCCCAGCCCTGCAGCAAAGGCTAGCCACTCAAGAAAACTCCAGCGTCAGATGACGGCGAACGCCAAATGCGTCTCAAGGGTCTGCGCCCGCAACCGAGTACATGTGCATGGATGGGGTGGAATTCCGGCGATAGTCAGAGGGCCTCTTACCGGGCCTTGCATTGAATCGGCACCATGCGGCCGACCTCTACCGTCAGATCCAGTCCTTTTCCTCGGATGGTATTGGGCCCGTTGCTGTAAACAAATCCGGAGCCGCTTGGCTGCTGTGGAAGCTCTATGCCTTGACCGCCGCGTATCAAGACTGCTTTGCTGTTGGCAGGCGAGAAACGCACCGAAATGGATTCTCCGTTTGCACAGGTGAATGCAACTTCACGGTCTGCGTCTTGAGACGGCGCAGAACTGCAGGCACTGACGGCGATTGCGGCGAACATGGCAAGCCCGATGACTTTCATAGACTTCTCCCGTGATATTTCAAGGCAAGACTCAAGCAGTCATGAAGAACTCTTGTGTCTGGTGGCACTTCCAACACTTGGCAGATCACCTTTGTCTCGACAGGCTGGGAGATCCCAACCTGCTACAAGCTCCTGCCAACGAGTCAGACCGCAACGCGAAATGGAGCTTGATTGACGCATATCTGAGCTCAGGCTGAACTCACACGCCTGTCGCGCTCCTTGTCCCGGTAAAGGCGTGCTTTTTCAGCATACATGGCCTTGTCCGCCCCTTGAACAATGCTTTCTATCGGCGTGCCTTCCAGGCCACAGGCATGGCCCATGGAAACCTGGATGCTGTGACCCGGATAGAACTGATTGTTCAACTCCAGCAAGGACAGGATGCGCTCCTGCAATGCCACGGCACCACGTTCATCAGTTCCCGGCAATAGCACGACAAACTCATCACCACCAATGCGGGCGGCGCAGGCCGGCGCATCCACTGCCTTGGAGAGAACTTCGCCCATACGCCTGAGCATGGCATCGCCTGCAGTATGCCCATGCTCGTCGTTGACGACCTTGAGTCCATTCATATCTATGGCAAGCATGGACAAGGGCCAGGGCCCTTTGCGCGACAGCCTGTTGAGCTCTTCGGTATAGAAAGCGCGGTTGCGCAACTGGGTCAACACATCATGCTTGCCCAGATATTCAAGATAAGCCTCAGCCTTCTTGCGAGCGGTGATATCCACGAGTGACAGCAGAACCAAACCCCACTTCTCCGCGTGGCTGCTCATGATGGCGAACTCCATATGAATATGGAGCACATCGCCAGCCAGCCCGTAGTTCACCACTTCCCGCTGCTGCACCAGCTTCCCCTCCCAAAGGTCTATCAGCTGCTCGGCAAACGAATCGTACATTTCGCCCCTGAAAACCTTGGACAGATTCTGCAGCAGTTGCTGCTTGCTCTCGGCACCGAACATTTGCAGCGTCTGGCGATTGACATCGAGCACCTGGATTTCCTGCATGCAGCGGGTCACGAATTCCGGATGCACTTTCAGAAAAGTCCGGAAATCGGTGATTCCGCGCGCTCGCACATCGTCCATCAGGCGCTTGACCACGCTGAAGTCCTCAACCCACAGCGACACCGGGGAGTACTCGAACAGGTCTCTGGCGTATTGCTCGCTGCGCTGCAGCTTCACCGTGCTCTGCACCTCCGCCGTCACATCCTCCAGAGAGACCAGCACCCGGCTCCAGCTTTGCTCGTAGCCCGGCAGTACACGCGCCCTCACCTGCACATCGAGCCGCCGTCCATCCAGGGCATAGTTGACCGAACGGGTCTCGAAACTGAGCCCCCCCTCCCAGAGAGCGACCAGTTCATTCATGATGCTGTCGAGCATGTCGCCGCGAAAGACCTCGCTAAGCCGGCTCTTCAGGGTTTCCTCATCTTCGGCCTTAAACAGGTCCAGCGTGTACTGATTGACCCGCAGCACCTTGTAGGACTGACTGCAAAGCCTGAGCCGTTCCGGATCCTCTTTGAGAAAGCTGAGCAGATCGCTCACCCCCTGCGCCCGCCATTGATCGAAAATCTGTTTCAGGCCGCTGTAATCCTCCATCCAGAGCGATACCGGTGCCAGGTTGAACATATCCTCGAAGTCCAGACCTTCTGCGAGCGAATTTTTCACAAACGATACCTCCGCCAACGATTATTACCGAGACTTCAAGCCTGCACTCAGCCCTCTTTTGCAAGAGTCGAGCAACTATCTCGCCGCAATGAAAAAGACTCCCTGCGGAGTCTTTTCAGGTCAGATCACCTCAGGCAGTCTCTGCCTTGCGGCTTTCACCTTGTACATTGCGGCATCGGCTTTCTGCAAAGCATCATCCACATCGGTGTCATCGGGCATCAAGCAGACCATTCCCACGCTGGCTCCTGCGTACTCGATCTCACGCCCGTCGGCCAATTGCAAACGGGCAACAGAGGCTTTGCTCAATCGCAGCTGCATCTCCCTGATCACGGCCTCAGCGTCTTCATCCAGCAAAGGCCCGGCACCGACCATGACGAATTCATCGCCACCGAAACGAGCCAGCATGTCACTGCTGCGCAGTCCTGATCGCAGTTGTTCGGCCATGGCACGCAGCAATGCATCCCCTGCCTCATGACCGAACTGGTCATTGATCTGCTTGAAGCGGTCAAGATCCACAAAGCCCACCAGCACCCATTCACGGGTGCGGCGGCAATGAGCAATGAGTCGGTTGAGTTCCTCGGTCACGCAGCGGCGATTGGGCAATCCAGTCAGGGAATCGAGCATGGCCAACGAGGCCAGCTCCTCGTTGGCATGCTGCAGCGATCTCACCAGTTGCTCGCGCTCGGCAAAGCCTGCAATGATCTTGGCAAACAGGCGCAGCAGATCCTCGGCCTCCGCTGCCAGCGCGACTGAATGGTCGCTGGCTGCACACAAAGTGCCGAACAGCGCACCATTGGAAAAACGCACGGGCGTGCTCACATAAGTCTGGATACCCAGTTGACGCGCTGCATCCGAGTCGCCCCAGCACTCGCCAACGTTGTCAGTAAAGGTACGCCCTTCGTCGAGCGACCGTTTGCACAAGGTGTCGTGCCAGGGCACCTCCAGCCCTTCGGGGATCTTCATCTCTCCCGTATTGAGGGAATACAGAACATTCTGAATACCGCGCGCCTCATCCACGGTGGTGAGATAGGCCGACTCCAGATCAGTCACTTCCACCATGATTTCCAGAAGAGGTCGCGTGAAGCTGGGCAGATTCTGAGATGCGGAGACGGTCTGGGAAAGGCGTTGAATAATTGATGGCATGGTGCAATTTGGGGGTACGGCCGCACGACCAGTGCGGCAGCTCAAGCAAAGCCTAAAGCCTAGGCATCATCACTTTCATTCGACTGAGACTATCGTTCAATCATGCAATGAAAGCCAGATCCCAACGTCTGTATTTTCAAGCAATCGATTGTCAGACTATGACTGAGGCCACAGGACCCTGACACGCAGACCGCCCAGTTGCGGCGACTCGTCAAGCCACAGCTGGGAACCGCTGCTTTGCGCAATGCTTTGCGCAATGGCCAGCCCCAGGCCACTGCCGCCGGCCATGCCACCAGCCCCCTGACCGCGAACAAAGCGCTGCAGGACGCGTTGGCGCTCGGCCGGTGCAATGCCTGGACCCGAATCCTCCACCACCAGTGCACGTCCGTGCTCGTCCTGCAACCAGCCCACATCAACTCGCCCCCCGGCGGGCACGTATTTGATGGCGTTGTCCAACAGATTGCGCAGCAGCACCGCCAATGCCTCGGCGTCTGCGGCCACGCTGAATGCGGACTGCTGCTGCGGGTCTTCACTAAGACCCATGTCCAGCCCCTTGGCCTGGGCAGCCGGCGCGGCATCAGCCAGGGCCTGCTCGACCAGCACGCGCAAGTCAGCCAGCGGCGCATCTTCAGTCTGCGGCCTGGCTTCCTGCCTGGCCAATGCAAGCAACTGCTCCACCAGTCGCCCGGCGCGCTCGATTCCTTGCGCCAGACGGGCCTGCGCTGACTCGCGCTCGGAGCTGTCCGTCGCTTTGCGCAGCAGTTGCAATTGCAGCTGCAACGCGGCCAGCGGCGAGCGCAGCTCATGCGCAGCATCTGCCACGAAATTCTGCTGTGCCTCAAAAGCCTGCCGTACGCGCTGCAGCAGGCTGTTGAGCTCCTCTACCAGCGGGCGCATCTCATCCGGCAGATCATGCTCCGCAACGGGTGCCAGATCCTGAGGCTGACGCATGGCCAGCTCCCTGCGCACCCGCTGCACGGGAGTCAGTGAATGGCGAATCACCCACCACACGGCCAGCGCCAGCAGCGGCAACAGCAGCACCACAGGCAGCAAGCTGCTCCAGGCGGCTTCACGCGCGAGGATCTGACGCACGCGCATGTCCTGAGCAATCTGAATCACCTGAGAGCGTGTCTGCAGTGAAAACACACGGTAGGTCGTGCCACGCGCAGGCACATCGGCAAAGCCCAGCACTGCCATCTGGGGCAAGGCATCACCCAGAGCCGACTCGAAAATTCTCAGTCCCTCATTGGTCCAGACCTGGACGATGAACTCGTTGTTTTCATCTTCGGGAGGCGTTCCCTGCGGTCTGCCTTTGGCATCGACCGGCAGACCCGCCCGCAGTGCAAACGCCGTCTGCTGCATCTGGTAGTCGAACAGGGTATCTGTCTGCGCCAGTGCATTGCGATAGGCAAACACCCCTTGCAGCACGGCCACCAGCAAAATCGCCATGCCGATGAAAAGCAACAGACGCCCGCCCAGCGAGCCGGGCAGCCTCAGCCGCTGCAATGCTTGGTTTTCGCTCATGGCCTGGGCACCATATAACCAAGACCGCGCACATTGAGCACTGCGGCAGCGCCGAGCTTTTTACGCAACCCGTGGATATAGACCTCCACGGCATTGCTGCTGACCTCGTCGCCCCAGCCATAGAGTTTGTCTTCGATTTGCTGACGTGACAGCGTGGCCCCCGGCCTTGCCAGCAATGCCTGCAGCACCGCCCATTCACGACCAGACAGAGTGACCGGCTGGCCATTCACGCTGGCCTCGCGAGTATTGGGGTTGAGCATGATTCCCTCATGCTCGTACACCGCATCCAGATGCCCTGCCGCACGCCGCGTTAGCGCGCGAATGCGGGCCAGCAGCTCATCCATGTCATAGGGTTTGATAACATAGTCATCGGCCCCGGCGTCCAGCCCCGCAATGCGGTCACGCACGGCATCCCTGGCGGTCGCCACCAGCACCGGCGTGGCATCCTTGCGCGCACGCAACTGGCGCAGCACCTGCAAGCCATCAAGCTTGGGCAAGCCCAAGTCGAGCAGCACCAGATCGTACTGGTGGCCATGCAAGGCTGTATCGGCCTGGGCGCCATCCTGAACCCAGTCCACCACATAGCCTTCACCGCGCAGCAGCGCCAGCACGGCCTGGCCGATCATGGTGTCATCTTCAACGAGCAGTAAACGCATGGAGCAAGGATAGCGCCGCTACAGCGGGAATGCCCAGCACCAGAAACAAAGGATGCATCGCACGCAGCCTGCATGCCCGCAAGGCGGCAAGCGAGGCAGCTCCACCCCAAGCGGGCAAGCCGCCACCTCACATGAAGGGCTGCCGATTACACCGCAGCTTCAATGCCCGGCATCGCCATACGTGCCTTGGTCAATGCCATGCCCAGGTTGACGGTACGGCGGCAGACAAAGACTGCCACATAGTCGGGCACTGCCTTGCTACGCAGAAAGACGTGAATCAGGTTGTCACTGTTGACGATGATTTCCTGAAAATAGTGGTGACCATCATCGCTGAGGCCGCGCGAACGCTTGAACATGGTCTCGATCATGGAGACATTGGGGCCGTTGAACAGGTCGGCCGTAGCAGCCGCCACCAGATCAATCACCTCACGCGGATGGGAATCCACGGTACGGATCGACAGCAACATGCCCGAAGCAGCATCCACATAACCAGCGGCCAGGCACTCGGGGACCGAAGCCACGGCCTGCGTCAACACGGTATCCAAACTCATTACGCTCTCACTTTCCTATTGCTAATCTTTCGCGTCATGGCCGTTTGCAGTCCGCAGCGCCCATGCTTTGGTGGTCTTGAAAACATCACGCCATCTTTTGCAGCAATGCGTTTTCGAATTGATAAAGAAGCGCTTCCTGTGCCTCGGATTGCACATACTGAGCGTCAATCAATCGCACACGGCGCAGCGCCTCTTCGGCAGTCAGGCCCTCGCGTACCAGCCAGGCGGCAAGCACGGTTCCGGTACGGCCCAATCCTGCAAGGCAGTGCACGGCAAGCACCTCTCCACGGCGCAGGGCGACCGACATGCGTGCCAGCAGCATCTGCATCTGTGCCACTGTCGGTGGCTCGTGGTCATAGACCGGCAGGTGAAAGTTCTTGAGCCCATTGCGGGCCAAGGCATCCTGCGGGAAGTCCTTTTCCGTCAACGTGATCAGCATGGTGACGCCGCAACGATTCAAGGCCTTGAGGTCGGCGTCCATGTCATGGACCACGCCCGGCCAGGGCGTACCTGCCAGCCTCCCTGGCACCAGCCAGGAAAATCCGTTCGGGCCGCGGCTGGCTGGCATGGCATTTTCAGCAGCCAGCAGTGGCTGCATTTCCATCAGCACAGCCGCATTCACGGTGCGAGGCTGGTAGCTGGTTGCAGAGTACAGGCCAGATGCCGCGACCGCTGCCGGTTGCGACAGTGCAGGTGCAGGTGCAGGTGCAGGTGCAGGTGCAGACGCAGAGACCGACGTTGGCACAGGCAGCACGGGCTCCAATTTGAAGGGAGCCACGACCTCACTCACTGCGGCCGAAGATGCAGGCAGGTCGGAAAATTCGGCAATGGCCGCCAAGGCGGCGTCAGGCAAGGGAGGTGGCGGCAGCACATCGTCAGCCAGCTCACTCAAAGGCGTACCCGGCATGGGGACAGCGCAGCTGCCAGTACGCAGGAATTGCTGACCGGCGGCACTGAGCGGCCGCTGAGTGAACGCAGCCATTGCTGCGGCTTCCTGGATCCGCCCGCCTGCGAGCAACAGCATCTGCTGCGCAGCAGCCTGGGCATGCTGCTGCTGGTGCGTGATCAGCAGCACACTGCGCTGCTGACCGATCTGCTTGATCACGTCCAGCAGCAAAAATGCCTCATAGCCTTCCAGATCAGCCGTGGGCTCATCGATCATCAACACCGCCGGCTTGGCCCAGGCCTCGCGCAAAATGGCCACGGCGCGTTGCTGCACCGCGCTCAACAGCATGGTGGACTTGTCCAGAGCCTGGGCCAGCTCGGCAAAGCCATAGTGCTGCAGCTGTTCAGTCACCCACTGACGCCACTCCAGTGGCGCACGTGACTCGCTCTGGCGCGCCCTCTCGATCAGTGCATCCAGGGTGTTGGCGCGCATGAGCCGGGCATGCTGCTGTACCAGGCGCGGCAAGACCTGCACGCCATCGGCGCTCAAAGGCATACGCAATGGATGAGCGCAATAGACCACCTGCCCCCAGCTGCGAAAACGCGGATTGACCGCATTCAGTCCGGCCAGCGTGCGCAGCAGCGTGGATTTTCCTGTACCCGCAGGGCCCAGCAATGCGGTTACGCCTGATTGCGGAAGTGTGAAATCCACTTCGGCCAAAACCACGCGTGGACCATATGAAGCGCCCAGGCCTTGCACCTGCAGACTGTGTTGCTGATCCAAAAAATCTTCCCCTCGCAGCGCCTGCTCCGAGGGCCGTCACGATGTATTTGCGGTCACGCCAAATCGCCACCAAACGGCGTCAAAAAGACGAATGAATGCTTTGGCCCGGCAGTCTATGGCATTACTTCTCCTGAAACTCGTCACTTCTTGAAATATGACAACATTATGTTGAAATTCATAGAATATTCGTTCATTCAGATATTTTTGTTTTAAATCAATGAAAGCAGATAAAGAAAAACCGCAACCCGGAAGGTTGCGGTTTTCTACGTAGTCAGGGCGTCAGTCAGCCCAGGCGCACCGGCACAAAGATTTTGTTGCCATCGCGCCAGATCAGCACGGCCACGGTCTTGTCCGCTTTGGCGACTGCGGCCCGCACCTCATCGATATTTCCGGCAGGTGCACCATTGATGGACAGCAGCACGTCTCCCTGGCTGATACCTGCTGCTGCTGCCGGACCGCTGGCCTGAGCCACCAGCAGGCCGGAGTCCACGCCAATCTGCTTTTTTTCCTCAGGCTGCAGGGGGCGCAAAGCCAGCCCCAGCTTTCCCTTGTCAGCGTCCGAAGAGGACTTGGCCACCTTCGCAGCCTTGTCACTGGCATCGCCAAGGGTCGCACTCAGAGTCTTGGATTCACCCTTGCGCCAGACTTCCAGCGTCACTTTCTGCCCCGGCAAGGCCTGGCCGATAAAGGCTGGCAGATCGCCCGAACCAACAACGGGTTTGCCATCCACCTTGCGCACCACATCGCCCGGTTCCAGTCCGGCCTTGGCGGCAGGGCCATTCTTTTCGACACTGGCCACCAATGCACCTTCGGGCTTATCCAGCTTGAAGGAATCGGCAAAGGCCTGATTGACCTCCTGCACACTCACGCCCAGCTTGGCATGCTGGGCCTTGCCCGTTGCCTGAATCTGCTGTTGCACACGGGTTGCCAGCTCAATGGGAATCGCAAACGACACCCCTTGATACCCGCCCGAGCGGGTGTAGATCTGGCTGTTGATGCCCACGACCTCGCCCTGTGCGTTGAACAGCGGGCCACCGGAGTTGCCGGGGTTGATCGCCACATCCGTCTGCAGGAAGGGAACAAAGGAATCATCGGGCAGAGAACGCCCCTTGGCACTCACCACGCCAGCCGTCACGCTGTTCTCAAAGCCGAAGGGCGAGCCGATCGCCAGCACCCAGTCGCCCACACGCAACTGGCTGGTCTGGCCCAGCTTGACCGTGGGCAGCCCGGCAGCGTCAATCTTGAGTACCGCCACATCGGTCTTGGGGTCGGCTCCCAGCACCTTGGCCCTGAACTCGCGACGGTCGTTGAGCTTGACCGTCACTTCCTTGGCGCCATGCACCACATGGGCATTGGTCAGAATCACGCCGTCGCTGGAGACGATAAAGCCCGAGCCCTGGCCGCGCATGGGTGTATCAGGCTGCTGCGCACGTGGCCCCATGCCCTGCCCGCCCGGCATTCCAGGAAAGCCGAACTGGCGGAAGAACTCAAGGAAGGGGTCATCGGGGCTGATGCCCTGACCCTGTGGCTGACGTTCGCTGGTCTGGTCGCCTTCATCGTCGCTCATGGCGCGAGAGGAGCCCACCACGCTGATATTGACCACGGCCGCGCCGTTGCGCGCCGTGATATCTGCAAAATTGGGAGCATTTACCGCAGGCAGGTTAAGGGCTGCAGGTTGCGCAACCGCCGCAGATTGCGTCACCTGCGCCTGGGCCGCGCTGCGGGTTCCCACCAGGCCGGCGCCGGTGGCGCCCAGTGCGCCGATCGCACCAGCGGCCACCAGGGCCATGACCAATCGGCGGGGTGTGGAGAGAATTGTGTTCATGGTCATCCTTTCAAAAAAGCACCGGATCGGTGTCGTTGAAGGGAAGTTTGAACGTCCACACTTAGGCGAGACTTAGGCGCTTGCGGTATTCACCAATGCGCCTGAACCAGAAGCTGCTTGCATCGGCAGCTCAAGGAGTTCAGGCCATTTTCAATCTGCAACCCACCTCGCTCAGATGAGATCCAGCACCAGCTCCGGCGGGCGACAAAGCTTGGCCCCCTTGGGGGTGACCACAATGGGTCGATTGAGCAGCACCGGATTCGCAGCCACGGCCTGAATCAGCTGGACATCGCTGACCGCTGCGTTGTCCAGACCCAGTTCCTTGAACTGAGCCTCCTTGGTACGCAGCAAGTCACGCACCGGAACGCCCAGGTGTGCCATCAGCTCTGCCAACTCTGGCGCCGTCAGCGGCGTGGCGATGTAATCGACGATATTGGGCTCGATGCCATGCTCGCGCAGCAGCGCCAGCGCGCCGCGCGAATTGCTGCAGCGGCTGTTGTGAAAAATGGTGATGTCAGGGCGATTCACGGGGGTGTCTGTACTTGTAGTCATGACTGCAGTGTAGCGAGCCTGTGCCTGTCCAAGGCTTGGCAGGCAGTCACTGCATAGCAGCTATGCCGGCTGCGCCAGAGCCAGGCAGAGCGCCATCTCATAGACTGCCTGCAAAACATCATGAGGAGACAATATGCCCGCTTTCACCGCATGCGATCCCTTCACTCTGAACCGCCGCCAATGGAGCCAATGGGCTGCGGCCACCGCCTTGGGCGGTCTGACCGGCACAGCTCTGGCACAGGACTCGAGGTACCCCAGCAAGGCCATACGCATGGTCATTCCGTTCACGCCCGGCGGCTCCGCCGACATTCTGGGTCGCGCCATAGGTCATGAGCTGACGACCGCCTGGGGCCAGAGCGTGGTGCCGGAAAACGTTGCCGGCGCAGGCGGCAGCATCGGCGCGGACCGCGTGGCAAAGGCCAGTGCCGATGGCTACACCCTGCTCATGGGTCATGTGGGCACGCTGGCCGTTACACCCACGCTCTACCCCAAGCTGCCTTACGACCCTATCAAGAGCTTTACGCCTCTGGCCTGGGTGGCGCGTGTGCCCAACGTGCTGGTCGTGCATCCATCGCTGCCGGTCAATGATCTGGCATCGTTCATCAGCTACGCCAAGGCCAACCCGGGCGCAGTGAACTTCAGTTCGGGCGGCAACGGCAGCGCCGCGCATATGACCATGGCCTATCTGAGCCTGCAAGCAGGGCTGAAGATGCAGCATGTGCCCTACAAGGGCACGGCCCCGGCCGTCAATGATCTGGTGGCCGGTCAGGTTCAGGCCCTGTTCACCGACATTCCCGCCGTGCTTGCGCAGATCCGCGCAGGCCAGATCAAGGCCATCGCCGTTTCATCACCTCAGCGCATCCCTGCACTACCCAATGTGCCTACCGTGGCCGAAGCAGGCTTGCCCGGCTTTGAGGCCGACCAATGGTATGGCGTGGTCGGCCCTGCCAATATGCCCGCCGACGTGGTCGCCAGGATCAATCAGCAGATCAATGCCTCGCTGCGAAGCCCCGCCATCCTCGAGCGTCTGCAAAGCGAAGGCGCCCAGCCCATGCCCAGCACGCCCAAGGTCTTTGCCGATCTCATCGTCAAGGACCTCGCGCGCTGGCGCAAGGTCATCATCGACAGCAAGATGACGTTTTAAGCGCCCAGGGCCTGCGCTTCAGGCTGCGGCGGAACTGGTTGCAACCGGGGCTGCCGTTGCGGACTCCAGCTCTTCCTCGTGGGCATCGAACTCGCGCCCCGGCAGCAGCAGATTCAGGCCCACGGCCACCAGCGCACCCACGGTAATACCCGAGCCGAACACCTCGCGCACAAAGGCAGGCATCTTGGAGAGCAGATCGGGGCGCACCGTCACGGCCAGGCCGCAGCCCAGCGAGACTGCAATGATCAGGCCGCTGCGACGCGTCTGCTCTGCACCGCTGAGCATGCGGATGCCCGCCAGGATGATCATGGCAAACATCATCAGGCCCGCACCGCCGAGCACTGGCTGGGGAATCGTCACTACCAGCGCGCCAAGCACCGGAAACAGTCCGGCCAGCAGCAGCATCACGCCGGTCAGCATCACCACATGGCGGCTGGCCACGCCCGTGAGCGAGACCACGCCCACGTTCTGCGCGAAGGTGGAAACCGGCGGGCTCGACATCACGGCGGCAAAGGCCGAACCCACGCCGTCGCACAGCATGCCGCTGGCCAGGCGCTTGCCGCGGATCGGCGTCCGCGTTGCCGCCCCCAGGGCCATGAAAGTGCCCGTGGTCTCGACAATGGTTACGAGAAAGGCGATGGACATGGCGACGATGCCCGATACCGGAAAGCTCATGCCGAAATGCAGTGGCTGCGGAATCGCGAAGATCGGCGCCTCGCGCACCTGGGTGAAGTCGATCAGACCCAGGGCCAGGCACAGCAGATAGCCGCAGGCAATGCCCAGCACCACGGCCGATGCCGAGATCACGCCCTTGCCCCATTGCACAAAGCCGATCACCAGCGCCAGCACAAAGCCCGCAATCGCCAGATTGCCCACGGCGCCGTAGCTGCCGCTGCCCACGCCGCCGGCGGCCCAGTCCACGGCGACGGGCGTGAGCGACAGCCCGATCATGGTCACAACCACGCTGGTCACGGTATGCGGAAAGAAGCGACGGATCACCGGCATGAAAAAGCTGCCGACGATCATCACCAGCGAGCCCACGAGCGAAGAGCCCAGGATGCCGGGCACACCATGCTCCAGTCCCACGCTGATGCCCGCGCCGACAAAGGCGAAGCTGGTACCCATCACGCAGGGCAGGCGTATGCCGACAGGTCCCACGCCACGGCACTGGATGATGGTGACGACGCCCGAGCCCAGCAGCGCCGCATTGACCAGGGCCACGATCTGGTCGGCCGGCAGCTTGAGCGCGCCGCCGAACACCAGCGGCACGGCGATGATGCCGCCCAGCGCGGCGAGCAGATGCTGCAGCGAAAGCAGCGTGGTGGTGATGAGGCTGGGCGGACGGTCTTCCACCCCGTAAAGCAGCTTTTCCATGGTCTTGTCTCCTGTTTTTTAGGTATGCAATCGCCGGGGAATAGGCTTCCCCGCGAAGGCCACAAGACTAAGCACGCAACCGGGAGCTCTCATATGCCGTTGCCGATACAGCCCATGCGCGGCGCCGTATAGCTTGTCCAGCATCGAGAAAGAATTTCTGGCACTCCAAGTCACCTGACACCAGTCCCGAGCCCACTTTTCTTCCAGTGCCACAAAGGCTTGGAATCTCTCTCACACCGATGTCCAGCCATCGCAATGGACCAGCGATGACCGTCACCGAAAAGTCTCAATGTCCTGCTGTGGCTCGCTCGAACAGGCTGCGCGCGAGATTGCGGTGCTGGCCCAGCACCACCGGCAGGTCGGCGGTCAGCAGACGCCCGTCCTCGACCACCACACGCCCGTTGATGACGCTGCTGGACACATTGGCCGGCGTGCAGAACACCAGTGCTGCCACGGGGTCGTGGCCAGCACCCGCATAGCCAACGTCTTCCATGTCGAAGGCCACGAAGTCGGCAGACATGCCGGGAGCCAGTGCGCCGATGTCGTCGCGGTTGAGCACGCGCGCACCGCCCAGCGTGGCGATCTCCAGCGCCTCTCGGGCACTCATGGCCGCCGGGCCGTAGCCCACGCGCTGCAGCAGCATGGCCTGGCGCGCCTCGCCCAGCATGTGGGCACCGTCGTTCGATGCACTGCCGTCCACACCCAGGGCCACGGACACGCCGGCATCGCGCATGCTGCGGATGGGTGCGATGCCCGATGCCAGGCGCATGTTGGAGCATGGACAGTGCGCCACACCGGTGCCGGTGCGCGCAAACAGCGCAATGCCTTCGGGATCGAGCTTGACGCAATGCGCATGCCAGACGTCGCGCCCCACCCAGCCCAGGTCCTCGGCGTATTGCGCCGGGGTCAGGCCGAACTTCTCGCGCGAGAAGGCCACGTCGTTGTCGTTCTCGGCCAGATGGGTGTGCAGCGAGACACCGTGCGCACGCGCAAGCACCGCCGATTCGCGCATCAGATTACGCGTCACCGAGAACGGCGAACATGGGGCCAGAACCACGCGCAGCATGGAGTGACGCGAGCCGTCGTGGTATTGCTGGATCAGGCGCAGGCTGTCGCGCAAGATGGCCTCTTCCTCCTCCACCACCACATCGGGCGGCAGGCCGCCCTTGCTGCGGCCCAGGCTCATGGAGCCGCGCGCGGCGTGAAAGCGCATACCCATCTGCTGCGCAGCCACAATGGAATCGTCCAGGCGCGAGCCATTGGGAAACAGGTACAGATGGTCGCTGGTCGTGGTGCAGCCCGACAGCATGAGCTCGGCCATGGCGGTCTGGGTCGAGACATGGATCATCTCGGGCGTCAGGTGCGACCACAGCATGTAGAGGTTCTGCAGCCACGAGAACAGCTCGGCATCCTGGGCGGCCGGCACGGCACGCGTCAGGCTCTGGTACATGTGATGGTGGGTGTTGACCAGGCCCGGCGTCACGACCTTGCCGCGCATGTGCAGCACGCGCGCCTGGCCCTCGTCGGCCATGCGGCGGTATTGCGCCGGCAACTCGGCCGTTGCGCCCACCCACAGCAGGGCCGGGCCGTCCGCCACCAGCGCACCGTCCTTGATCTCGCGGCGTTGCGCATCCATGGTGACCAGTACGTCGGCATTCAGGGCAATCAGGGTCATGGGTTTCTTCCTCTCTAAACAAGAAGCGCAAGTCTAGAGAGGCACCCAAGCGCGCGATAGCGCTGAATTCAGCCAAGCATGTCCACAAAATGTGGACAGTGAATCAGTGTTTTCTGGCGTAGAGCCGCGCCAGCGCGGATTCGATGCTTGCCGCCATGAGTGCAGCAGCGGCACTCAACTCCGCGCCCTTGCGCACGAACAGCATCAGGGTCTGGCGCTGCAGATGTGCGTCGCGCAGAGGCACGAAGCTCAGCGAGCCGCGATCCAGCTCCTCCAGCACATCCAGAGCGTTGAGCAAGGCAATGCCCTCGCCAAGCATGACCAGGCGCTGTATCAAGGCCATGGAGGTGGACTCGGCCACCGGCGTCACCTCGATGGCACTGCGCGCGAAGGCTTCGTTGAGCAGACTGCGTATGGTCAGAGCCGGTGCAGGCAGAATCAGCGGATGACCCACGCATTCGCTGAGCAGCAGCGACGAATGATGGGCCAGCGGGTGCTTGATAGGCAGGACGGCTCCAATCTGCCATTCGCTGGCCGCCAGCATGCGCAAACCGGGTCTGGGCGTGAGATCGTAGGCAAGGCCCAGGTCCACCTCCCCGGCTTCCACGGCAGACACAATGGCCTGCGTGGGCAAGTCGATGACACGCACGACCATCCCCGGGTGGCTGCTGCGAAAGTCATGCACCAGCGATGGCAGCAAGGAGCCCGCCAGACCCGACGTCGCCGCCACAGTGATCTCGCCACGCCGCATGCCCTTGAAGTCGGCAATGCGCTCGCGCAGCGCTGCATGTTCGCGCAAGGTGCTTCGCACATGGGTCAGCACCATTTCGCCCAGAGGCGTAAGACGCAGGCGGTTGTGGATGCGGTCGAACAGCGGCGCTCCCAGTTCGGCCTCCAGGTCGAGAATCTGCCGGTTCACGGCCGTGGGAGCCACATGCAGGTGCTCGGCCGCCTTGCGGATGGAGCCGCGGCGAACCACTTCATCGAGATAGCGCAAAACTCTGGCGTGCATGCGCGCAGCCTACAGGGTTTGACTGGGCGCGCAAAGCGCCGGCACAGCACCTAGTTCTGGCGCAGCCTGTCCACCTCGGTGTGCAAGTCCTTGGCCCATGCGCGGCGGTCGCGCCCTTGTGCGCTCTGCGCCTCGCCATAGTGCACCACGGCAATCAGCTGCTCCGAACAAAGCACGCGCCAGATGGAGCCCAGCAAGGTCTCGTCCCCGACATAGGTCGCGGCATAGCTGGTGCTGCCTGTCTTGCCATCGACAAAGCGCAGCCCCACGGGCTGTACCGGCGCATCGCATTGCACGGCGGCTTCGAGCAGATTGGAGTGAAACGAGAGCAGGCTGCGTCCATCGCCCGTCGTCCCTTCAGGAAAGACGGCAAGGATTTCGCCGCGCTTGAAGGCCTCTTCCATGGCTCCCACCATGCGCACCGCATCGCGGCGCGAGCTGCGCTGGATGTAGAGCGTGCCTGCGGCCGTCGCCAGCGTGCCGATGATGGGCCAGCCCTTGACGTCGGATTTGGAGATGAAACGGCAATGGCGCGCCGCGTGCAGCAGCGGAATATCGAGCCAGGAGATATGGTTGCTGACCATGAGTACCGGCCCTTTGGCCGGTGGCTGCCCCTTGACCTGCAGTTGCACCCCGGCCCGCAGCAGCAGCGTTGCAGCCCAGGCCTGCACATGCTCGTGCTGCTGCAGGTAGTGCAGCTGCGGAAAGCGAAACGCCACGATCCAGGCGCCCTTGGCCACATGGGCCAGCAGACGCAGTCCGCGCCATACCGCACGCGAGCCGGTTTTGATTTTGTGCAAGCCGTTTGCCATGATTCTCAAACAGTGTAGCGGCTCGTTGTGACTCAGTTGCTGCAACTTGAAACCGGCAAGCGCCTAAGACTGGCGCAATGCAAAGTCAGAGGCACCGAGGAAGCGCCGCCGCGCACCGAGGGTGTCGTCCCCCTCCCGATGCAACGCATCGAGAGAGGGGGAGGCGGCAAAGCCGCTCAGGGGGAGCCTATCGTTGATAAGCGACAGCGCCGTCGACGATAGTCGTTACCACGCGCGCAGGCAGCTCATAGCCGTTGAACGGCGTGCTCTTGCCCTGGCTTTGCAGCGCCTTGGGATCGACCGTCCACTCCGCCTCGGGGTCGACGATGCACAGATCTGCCACGCCGCCCACCTTGAGCTGCCCCAGCAGGGACTGCTGCTCGCCCAGGGCGCTACCCAGCACGGCCACGGGAGCCGAAGTCACGACAGCCAGTGCGCGGTTCAGCGGCACCTTGTAGTCGCGGCTCCACTTCACGGCAATGGACAGCAGCAGCTCCACGCCGGTCGCACCGGGTTCGGCTTCGGCAAAAGGCAGCACCTTGGCGTCTTCGTCCACCGGGCAGTGATCGGAAACCAGCGCATCGATGGTGCCGTCAGCCAGCGCGGCAGACAGCGCATCGCGGTCGCGCTGCTGGCGCAGCACGGGCACCACACGGGCGCTGCTGTCGAAGTAGCCGATGTCGTTCTCGGTCAGCAGCAGCGAGTTGATGGACACGTCGGCAGTCACATTCAGGCCTTCGGCCTTGGCTCGGCGCACCAGCTCCACGCCGGCGGCGCTGGAGATGCGGCACAGGTGAACCCGGGTCTGCGAGCCACGGATCAGCTCGAAGATGGTGTGCAGCGCAATCGTCTCTGCCGCCACGGACACCCCGGCCAGACCCATGCGGGTGGCCAGCGCGCCGCTGGCGGCCACGCCCCTGCCCAGATCCTTGTCCTGCGGGCGCAGCCACACGGCATAGCCAAAGGTGTTGGCGTAGCTCAGCGCACGACTCAACGTGGTGATGCTGGACAGCGGCACATCCGCCTGGCCGAAGGCCACGCAGCCGGACTCGGTCAGCTCGGCCATCTCGGTCAGCGTTTCACCCTTGAGTCCCACGGTCAGCGCGCCCATGGGGAACAGACGCGACTTGTGCTGCTTCTCGGCACGGAACTTGAGCATTTCCACCAGGCCTTGCTCGTCGAGCACGGGCTCGGTATCGGGCGGGCAGACCAGGCTGGTCACGCCACCGGCCACGGCAGCCGCCATCTCGGACTGCAGCATGCCTTCATGCTCGTGACCGGGCTCGCGCAGGCGCACGGCCAGGTCCACCAGACCGGGCAGCACCCACTGGCCGGAGGCGTCGATTTCACGCTCGGCCACAAAACCTTCGGGCACCGTGCCGATCGCGGCGATCACGCTGCCATCGACGGCGATATCGGCCTGCTGGTCAAAACCTCGTGCCGGGTCCATCACCCGGCCATTGCGAATCAAAATCTTCATGGTTTGGCACCAAATTGGCTTCCAGCCCTTGCCACACAAGCGCTAGCAGCTATAAAAATATCTCTAAAAACCGTCACCACCAGCAACTGCAGTTTGCTTCGTCGACTTTCGCATGGGACACCAAGCTAGGGCCGCCCCGACGCGAGGGTGTCGTCCCCCTCCCGCATCGCGAGAGAGGGGGAAGCGGCGCAGCCGCTCAGGGGGTGTTCAAGCCTCATTCCCCGCGACGATCGACATGACAGCCATGCGCACGGCGATACCGAAGGTCACCTGAGACAGGATCACGGCCTGCGGGCCGTCCACCACGGCGGAGTCGATCTCCACACCGCGGTTGATGGGGCCGGGGTGCATGACGATGGCATCGGGCTTGGCCAGTTCCAGGCGCTTTTCGGTCAGGCCGAAGCTCTTGAAGTATTCCTGGCTCGAAGGCAGCAGCGCCCCGCTCATGCGCTCGTTCTGCAGGCGCAGCATGATGATGACGTCGCAGTCCTTGATGCCTTCCTCCAGATTGTGGAAGACGCGCACGCCCATACTGGCCATGTCCGAGGGCACCAGGGTACGCGGGCCGACCACGCGCAC
Organism: Comamonas sp. F1-6; assembly: GCF_039581415.1. Taxonomy (NCBI): domain Bacteria; kingdom Pseudomonadati; phylum Pseudomonadota; class Betaproteobacteria; order Burkholderiales; family Comamonadaceae; genus Comamonas; species Comamonas sp. F1-6. Next base: position 42,350 of record NZ_JBCPWN010000021.1, on the reverse strand, counting down.
CTCGGCAGCGCCGAGCGTGGTCAGGGCGTGGATGTCCGAGCGCGCCACGCGCGAGTGCAGCACGTCGCCCACGATGGCCACGCGCAGATTGGAGAAGTCCTGCTTGTAGTGGCGGATGGTGTACATGTCCAGCAGGCCCTGTGTGGGGTGGGCATGGCGACCGTCGCCGGCATTGACCACATGCACATGGGGCGCCACATGTTTGGCGATCAGATAGGGGGCGCCCGACTCGCTGTGGCGCACGACAAAGATGTCGGCCGCCATGGCCGAGAGGTTGTCGATGGTGTCCAGCAGGGTCTCGCCCTTGCTGGCCGAGCTGCGCGCGATGTCCAGGTTGAAGACGTCGGCCGACAGGCGCTTGGCCGCAATCTCGAAGGTGGTGCGGGTGCGCGTGCTGTTCTCGAAGAACAGATTGAACACGCTTTTGCCGCGCAGCAGAGGCACCTTCTTGACTTCACGGTCGTTGACGCTGACGAAGTTGCTGGCCGTGTCGAGAATCTGGGTCAGGATGTCCTTGGACAGGCCTTCGGTGGAGAGCAGGTGGATCAGCTCGCCGTTCTTGTTGAGTTGGGGGTTGCGCTTGTACAGCACGATCAGGCCTCTTGAATGCGGAAGTGGAAAACACCGCCCTCGTCGCGCGCCAGCGCCAGGGAACGGTCGGCCGGCAGCGCCACGCGCGCTGCGGCAAAGTCGGCCTGGATGGGCAGCTCGCGCCCTCCCCGGTCCACCAGGACGGCCAGTCGCACGCTAGCGGGACGGCCGTAGTCATAGAGTTCGTTGAGCACGGCGCGCACGGTGCGGCCGGTGTAGAGCACATCATCGAGCACCAGCACATCGGCGCCGTTCACATCGAAGGCGATCTGGGTCTGGGCGCTGGAAGCCATGCCGCGCTGGGCAAAATCGTCGCGGTGCAGCGAGGAAGACAGCACGCTGGGCTTGCCCTTGAGGTTCAGATCCTTGTGCAGGCGCTCGACCAGCCAGGCGCCGCCCGAGGTGATGCCCGCCAGACGGGTATTGGGGCCCATGATGCGCTGCACGCCGCGCAGCAGCTCGCTATACAGGGCTTCGGCGTCCAGGATCAGGCTGCCTTGTCCCGGCTGGTTTCCTGCAATGGTTTCACTCATGGGAGACTCCTCAAAAACTGTTCAAGAATGATGCAGGCCGAAGCCGCGTCGGCGTCGCGTGCGCCACCCGCCAGGGCTTCGGTCGTGCTGTAGCGTTCGTCCACCTCGTACACCGGCAGCTTGAAGCGGCTTCTGAGCTGGCGGCCGAATTTCAGGGCCCGGGCCGTGTTCTCGTGTGCCGCGCCATCGGGGTGGTAGGGCACGCCTATCACCAGGGCGTTGGGCTGCCACTCGCGGATCAGCTTTTCCACCGCGGCCAGGCGTGCATCCGCCGCTTCGGCCTTGATGGTGGGCAGCGGGTTGGCGCCGCCCAGCACGCGGTTGCCCGAGGCGCAGCCCGTGCGCTTGATGCCGAAGTCAAAGCCCAGGAACTGCTGGAAATGGGCCGGCACCTCGGGCTTTTGCGGTGCGGGCGCCGATGCAGGCCTGGCAGCCGCATTTTCGGCCGAGGAAAAAGTCGAGGAAAAGGCCGCATCGGCGGCCTTGTTGGAAGAGGAAATATCGTTCATGCGCGACCCGACTCTGGGGACAACATCCAACGCTGCAAACCCAGCAGGCCCAGAGCGCGGTCATAGCGCTCGTCCACCGGGGTGCTGAAGATCACCTCGGGGTCGGCTTCCACAGTCAGCCAGGCGTTTTCGCCGATCTCGGATTCGAGCTGGCCTTCATCCCAGGAGGAATAGCCCAGCGTGACCAGCACGCGCTTGGGGCCGGCACCGTCAGACAGGGCTTCGAGCACATCCTTGGACGTGGTCATCTCCAGACCGCCTGGAATGGTCATGGTCGAGGCATAGGCCGATTCGTTCTCGGGTGCGCCTTCGATGACCATGGGCTCATGCAGCACAAAGCCGCGATCGGTCTGCACCGGGCCACCGGTGAAGACCTGCTGATCGCGCAAATCATCGCGCTTGAGACCCAAATCCACTTTTTGCAGCAGGCCTTGCAGGCTGAGCTTGGAGGGCTTGTTGATAATCAGACCGAGCGCGCCACGCTCGCTATGCTCGCACAGGTAGACAACGCTGCGCGAAAACGACTCATCTTCCAGGCCGGGCATGGCAATCAGGAAGTGGTGCGTCAAGTTGATAGGCGCAGATTCTGCAGACATGCAGCGATTTTACTGGCGATCCATGACTCCTTCTTACCCTGTGGGCTTGATCTGGCTGCGGCGCGACCTGCGTCTGGCCGATAACGCGGCCCTTTATCACGCATTGCAGCAATGTGAAAAGCTGTATTGCGTCTTTGTCTTCGACGACAGCATTCTTGCCGCCCTGCCCCGCGCCGACCGCCGCGTGGAGTTCATTTGCCAGAGTCTGACCGAGCTGGATGCCGCCCTGCGCGAGACCGCGGGACGTCCGCAGACCGGGCTGATCACGCGGCGCGGCCTGCCCCAGGACCTCATCCCTGCCCTGGCCCGGCAGCTGGGCGCGGGCGCCGTCTTCTGCAACGACGACGACGAACCTGCGGCCATCGCCCGCGACGCCCAGGTGGCGCGCAGCCTCAAGACCCAGGGGCAGTTGCTGCTGCGCTTCAAGGACCACCGCATCTTTGCGCGCGACGAGGTACTGACCCAGAGCCTGTCGCCATTTTCGGTCTTCACGCCCTACAAGAACGCCTGGCTGCGGAAAATCACACCGTTCTATCTCTCGGCCTACCCCAGCGAGCGCGATCTGGCGAGCAAGCTGGCCGATCTGCCGGACACCGAGCGCCGCCCGATTCCCACGGCCGCCGAGCTGGGCTTTGCCCCGGACACGCTGGCCGGCCTGCGCCTACCCACCGGCGTCAGCGGCGCGCGCCAGCTGCTGGCCGACTTTCTGCCACGCCTGCCGCAGTACAAGACGGCACGCGACTTTCCGGCCCTCAAGGGGCCCAGCTATCTCAGCGTACATCTGCGCTTTGGCACTGTGTCGATACGCGAGCTGGCCCGCCTCGCCCATGAGGCGGCCCACAACGAGGACTGGTCTGCCGCGGCACGCGAAGGGGCGGCCACCTGGCTCAGCGAGCTGATCTGGCGCGACTTCTACTTCCAGATCCTGGCCCACCAGCCTTATGTGGTGGAGCGCAGCTTCAAGCCGGCGTATGACGCCATCGAATGGGAGACGGGAGCCGAGGCCGACACCCTCTTCGCCGCCTGGTGCGAAGGCCGCACCGGCTACCCGCTGGTCGATGCCGCCATGCGCCAGCTCAATACCAGCGGCTATATGCACAACCGGCTGCGCATGGTCACGGCCAGCTTTCTGGTCAAGGACCTGGGTCTGGACTGGCGCCGGGGCGAAGCCTATTTCGCCGAAAAGCTCAATGACTTCGATCTGGCGGCCAATAACGGCGGCTGGCAATGGGCGGCCTCCACGGGCTGCGATGCCCAGCCCTGGTTCCGCATCTTCAACCCGGTGACCCAGAGCGAGAAGTTCGATCCGGACGGCAAGTTCATCGTGCGCTACGTCCCCGAGCTGACGCCCTTGCCGGCCAAACTGCGGCATGCCCCCTGGCTGGCCAAGCCGCTGGAACTGGCCGAAGCAGGCATCGCACTGGGGCGCGACTATCCCTTGCCCGTCGTGGATCATGCGGCGGCGCGGGAGAAAACCCTGGCGCGCTACGGAATCCTCAAGAAAGAAACTTGAGCTTTCCTGGCTCCAGGCCCTGCGGAGCTCCACATCCGGGTGTACTCGGCTGCCAGCCGTCCAATAGGCTGTCACTCAAAAAAGAAGCGGCTTGCGCACGGCCTTCATGTATTTCAGATCAATATCAATCTGAAATGCAATCTGGATCAGCGCAAGCCGCTCTGTTATGAGGAGCAAACCTTATTCGACAGCCACTCCCGACTCCTCGGCCGCAAACCCGTTGAGCGGGCTGCGCTCAGGCGCGGGGCCGCTGCGCTGCAAAGCGTAATGCTGGATCAGCCCCAGCAGTTCCTCATCGGAATAAGGCTTGCCCAGATAGTGATTGGCTCCCAGATCGCGGGCCATTTCGCGATGCTTCTGGGCAATGCGCGAAGTGATCATGACCACCGGCATGCCTTCGAGCGTCTGATCGGCGCGGATATTGCGCAACAGATCAAAGCCGTCCATGCGCGGCATTTCGATGTCCGACAGCACCAGGGTCGGGCGCTCGTCCTGCAGACGCTCCATGGCTTGCAGCCCGTCAGCGGCCAGCGTGACGCGGTAGCCTTCGCGCTGCAGCAGACGCTGGGTGACGCGGCGCACGGTGATGGAGTCATCCACCACCAGCACCAGCGGCACCGTGGTCTGCGAAGCTTCGGCGCCCAGCAGATCGGCACCGCCTGAGAGAGCCTGCAGTTCGCCATCGGCTGCGGCCTGCTCGGCCCTGGCCAGCATGGCACGCACCTGCTCGCCATGGACGTTGGCCAGCGCCACCGGGTTGTAGATCTGCACCACGGCCCCCGAGGGCAGCACGGACATGCCGGTAAGGCCTGGCAGACGCGACAACTGCGGGCCCAGGTTCTTGATCACCACTTCCTGGTTGCCCAGCACTTCGTCCACATGCAGCGCCACACGCTGCGAGGCACTGCGCACAATCACCACGGGGCGCGTGCGACCGAGGTTTTCCTCGCTGCGCAGCGAGTTTTGCCACAGCGCGCCGGCCCAATAGAAAGGCATGACTTCGCTGCCGTCCTGGAACTCCTGCTTGCGGTAGCTCTCCTCCAGCACATCGACGGGCACGCGACGCACGATTTCCACCAGGTTGGCGGGCACGCCCATGGACACGGCGCCCATGCGCAGCATCACCACCTGGGTCACGGCCGTGGTCAACGGCACAACCAGACGGAAGGCGCTGCCGCGGCCTGGCTCGGTATGGGTTTCGATACGACCGCCCAGGGCGTTGACTTCGGAACGCACCACATCCATGCCGATGCCGCGGCCGGCAACACCCGTCACCTCGGCGGCCGTGCTGAAGCCCGGCTCGAAGATCAGGCGCCCCGCGTCTTCCAGCGTCATATGACGCTCGTCGGTCCACAGCTTGAGGCTGATGGCCTTGGCGCGAATCCGTTCCAGGTTCAGACCGGCCCCGTCGTCTTCCACGGACAGCGCCACGTCGTTGCGCTCCTGACTCAGCACGATCTCGATGGTGCCGACAGCCGGCTTGCCCAGCTCCTGGCGCCGCTCGGGCGACTCGATGCCATGAGCCACGCAGTTGCGCAGCAGATGCTCGAAGGCCGGCATCATGCGCTCCAGCATGCCGCGGTCCATTTCGATGGTGCCGCCCAGGATGTTCAGGCGCACCTGCTTGCCCATTTCCTTGGACGTCTGGCGCACCACGGCGTACAGACGCTCGGCAAAGGAGTCGAACTCCACCATGCGCGTGCGCAGCAGATCTCGCTGCAGATCACGTGCCTGCCGGCCCTGGGCCACCAGATCGTCTTCGGCAGCGGCCAGATCCCGCTGCAGATTGCGCTGCACGGTGGCCACGTCGTTGACCGATTCGGCCATCATGCGCGTGAGTTCCTGCACGCGGGTGAAACGGTCGAACTCCAGCGGATCGAAACCGGCTGCCGTGTCCTTGGACAGGGCCAGACGCGACTGCATCTGACTTTCGGCCTGCACCTCAATGTCGCGTAGCTGCGTGCGCAGTCGCTCCAGGTTGCCCGTCAAGTCATTGAGCGCCGAACGCGCCTGCGACAGCCGCGCATCGACACGCGAGCGGGCAATCAGCACTTCACCGGTCTGGGAAATCAAGCGGTCCAGCAGCTGCGCCCGCACACGCACGGTCTGCTGCGACGCAGGACGCGGCACCACCGGCGCCGGCAGCTCAATGGCCTGCTCAAAATCTGCGGCAGTCTTTTCTCCGGCTTGAGCATCCGCTGCTTGCTCTACAGCAGACTCCGCCGCACTCAGATGCAGAGGCGCCTGAGCAAGAAGATCGTCCAGTTGAGCCAGCGGCTGCTCGGGCTCCTGCTCACCGGCCATGCGCAGCACATCGAAGCTGGCTTGCAAAGCGTCAAAGCTGCTCAGCAGCGGCTCGATCGCTTCGGCTGCGGGACGCTCCTGGTCAATACGCTCCACCGCCGACTCCAGGCGGTGGGCCATCTCACCCATGCGCATGGCGCCCGCCAGGCGGGCACTGCCCTTGATAGTGTGCAAAGCGCGCAGGGCTTCGTTGCGAGCCTCATCCAGCGTCGGGCGCCCATGCCAGCGGCGCAGTGCAGCACCGAGCTTGGGCAGCAGGTCGATGGCCTCTTCCTCGAAAATGGGAAACAGGTCGGCATCGACCTGATCGAGCACATCGATATCGTCTTCGTCATCACCGGCATGCACCGCCAGCGCGATGGCTTCATCGATGCGGCGCTGCAGTTCGGCCTCATGCTCCACGCTGCCTGCGGCAGGCACCATGGAATACGGTGCCTGATCTGCGGCTTTTAACACGGCATCCAGCAACGGGTCGGCTACCGATGCTCCCGCGTCTTCTTCGGCCACATCCTTGAGTCCATCACCCGCAAGCTCGGGCAAGGCCCCATCCTGCGAAAGCTCTGCAGCAAAGTCCAGAGGCAAGTCCTTGGGATCTGCAGGCGGCTGCAGCGCCTGCACCTCGGGCCACTCGGCCTCATCCAGCTCGGCCAGATCGGACAGCTCAAGATCGGCAGTTTCAGCTGCTGCACCGGCATCGATCGGAGTATTCAGGATTTCACGCAGCGCGTCTTCGACAGCGGGTAAAGCGTCCTTGAGGAAGCCTGCCGCAAACTGATGCAGCAAGCGGCGCACTTCATCGGATGCGGTCACGCATTGCTGAATCTGCAGCGCGCCGGCATAGCCCTGAGGCTGGAGATGCAGCAGTGCATGCTCGAGCAAACGCGCCAGCTCCGACAAGGCCTTGAAGCCCACGGTGCCGGAGCTGCCTGCCAGGGAATGCGCCAGCGCGATCGCGTCGTCGGGAATGACGGCAGTTGGCTCTTGCGACCACTGCTGCAACACCTCACCCAGTCGCTCTGACCACTCGTCTGCTTCGTTGAGATAGACGTTGTACAGCGCTGCGCTGATGCGCAGCCCGTCTATATTGCGATAGCCGTCGTCCGGCTCACCTGTCTGTTCGGTCTGTTCGGTCTGTTCGAGCACCGGCTCAATCGCCGAGACTTCGGGCTCCGGCAGCTGAGCGGGTTCTTCGGCCACGACGGGATCGGGCACGCCATCCAGCAAGGCTTCAATGGCCTCCAGCTCGATCGCAGCCTCTGCAGACGGCAGCTCGAGCGCCATCTCCACAGCGGCCGGCACCCCGGTAGCTGCGTCCATGGCGGGGGGCTCCACGGCAGTCTGCATGTCTATGGCAGCCTGCTCGCTTTCACGCATGGCCGCTTCGAAGGCGGCAAAATCCAGCTCCTGCACCTCTTCTGCCGCAGTGATTTCCTGCAGCGAAGGCTGAACCTCCCCGGCGCCCTCTTCTATCCACTCGGGCTCTGCCGCCGACTCCAGAGCAGGCAATGCGGACACGTCAAGCGCATCGGGTGCCTGAAGCTGATGCAGCAGATCGTCAGGAATATCCAGTTCCGGCAAGGCAAAGTCGGCTGCTGCCGCCTCCAGCTCAGCCACCGGCTCCTGATCTGGCTGCGCAGACAGCTCTTCTTGCGGGAACTCCAGCTCAGGCATCGCAAATACGGGCTCTGCGGCCACGGTCTGTGGCTCCAGTGGCCACTGCAGCTCGGCGATCGGCTCGGACGCTACAGGCAGCTCCAGCACGGGCGCATCCGCAGCGGCTGCCGCCTCGGCCGACTCCAGGCGCTGGGCGCGCTCGCCACGACGCGGAACCAGGGCCACCTCGGCACGCTCGCCCTGCAGACGCATGGCGTCGGCGGCGGCACGGAAGGCCGTGGCCGACCAGTTCTGCGCCTGCTGGTTCTCGATATCCTGTGCCCAGACGGCAAAGGCCTTCAGGGCATCCTGAGCCAGCTGCTGCATGGCCTGCGGCATGGGTCGCTGCTCTGCCAGCCATGCATTGAGCATCTGCTCCATGGCCCAGCCGGCTTCACCAAACTCATCCAGCCCCACCATGCGCGAGCTGCCTTTGAGCGTGTGGAACGCACGGCGCAGCGTGGTCTGCTCGCTCAGATTGCCGGGCTCCTCCGCCAAAACCTTGAGGGCCTGCAAGCCGTTATCCACGACTTCGCGGGCTTCCTCCAGAAAGATGGACAGAAGCTCATCGTCGCCGTCCAGATCTACAGTGTTCAGTTCGGCTGCCGGCACCGTAGCAGCCGCAGGCACGACCTCCGGAGCTGCGACTGCCGCTGCCAGATCCCGAGCGCCCCCCGCCTCGTCAGTTGCCTGCTTGCCCGATTGCATGCCCGCAAACACCTGAGCCATGGCATCGGCCAGGGCATCGGAGCCAACGCCGGCCGACTCTGCCACGGCTGGTGCGGGTGCTGCCTCAAACTCGGGCAAGGCACCTGGCTCGGTCACTGCCCACGGCGGGGTGTCCTCGTCCTCGATGTGCCTGACTTGCAGCTGCTCTGGCTGCGCCACAGCAACGGGAACTGGTCTCACTTCGACAGGCGGTGGCGGTGCGGCGACCGAGGGCTCCACTGCCAAAGCAGCAATCACGGCAGCCGACGCGACCGGAGTCTGTCCAGAAGACGGTACGCCATCCATGGGAATATCCACGGTGGGACGGAAGGCTTCGGGGCCGCGACTGCGGCTATGACCCATGACGATGCGCAGTTCGTCCTTTTCCTCGTCATAGACGAACAGCTTGCGCGCCATATTGCGCTGGTAGCTGAGCATGTCGATGAGAAAGCCCATGGCGCCGAGACTGCTGCCCAGCTTCTCGAAGATGCGAGGCTGATTCTCGACCGTCACCTCACCGAGCATCAGGTGCTCGACGGTGTCACGCATGCGCTGCATGGCGGTCGCGGCCTGCTCGAATCCCAGCACCGACAGCACACCACGCATTTGCGCCATCTGGCCCGGTACCGAGGCCAGCACCGATGTGTCCGCGGGATTGCGAAAGAACAGATCCAGCTGCTTCTCTGCCTCGCCAAGGGTGATGCGCAGCTCTCCAACCACCGATCCCATGGTCTGCTGGTCGCTGGCCTGACGGTAGAGCTCCTCCATCCAGATTTCCAGCGGCTCGGACTGCGCGCCATGCAAAGCCGCATCCAGACGCTGGACCAGCACGCTGGACTGGGCGGCCTGTATTTCGTCGTCATGCCCGGCCGTCATGAAGCTGGCCTGCAGATACAGCACCGCAGTCGCCACCTCCATGGCCAGCTCGGCTGGTGGCGGCTCGCCAATGCGCTCCACCGTCTCCGCCACACGAATCAGCGCGCGCGCCAGCCCGTGGCTGACAGGCTGCAGCTTGACCAGCGACTCGGACACCAGTCCGAACTGCTCGGCCATGGATCTGATCTTGCTGCGGTCGCCGCCGGCGACCGCTGACCAGGTCTCGGCGGCGGCCGCAATGCGCTTGCGCGCCTGCACCAGCACCGAGGGATCGAAGCGGCCATAGCGCGCCACGTGGTAGTCCACCACCGGCATCTGCTCCATGGCATAGGCCTCGTGTACGGCCTTCAGACTCTCACCGGCCTGCTCGCGGGGCTTGGCCTGCGCGCAAAAGAACATCAGGTCCTGCAGCAGGCGTGCGGGTGGCAGGCTGTCGCCCTTGGCCATGCTGGCGTACTGCATGAGCACGCGCGAAGCCATGCGCTTGACGTAGATATCGGCAGTGATGAGTCCACGTGCCAGGCCGTCGAAGAAGGCCGCAGCAATCTTCCAGAAACTGCGCGCCGCCACATCTTCGGACTGAGCTGCCGCAAAGCGCCGGCAAAGCTCGCACATCTGGGCTGCCGCCTCGCGGTCGTCGCTTTTGACCATGCGCAGCACCACGCCGTCCAGCATGGCACGTGCATGTGGACCATAGGCCAGCGGCTCCGGCATGGTCCCGGTCCAGCGGGGCTCGCGTGCACGGCGCTCGGCAGGCCATAGGTCAGCCGGGTGGGCCTTGTCATTGCCGGCCAGCACCTGGGTCTCACGATACTGGGGGAACAGGGCTACGGCCGAGACCTGCTGACCGGCCAGAACGGCCTCCAGAAATTCCATCAGCGCGAAGTGCGTGCGCTCCAGCGTGGTCGCGGCTTCCTGCGTGCAGTATTCGGGACGCTGTACAAAGCGGTTGACCGCAGCTTCCATGCTGCGCAGCACCTGAGCCGGGGCGGTGACCCCCACCATCTCCAGAGCGCCGCAGGCCTGATGCAGCTGCTGGCGTGCAATGCGCAGTGCAGATGTATCCAACTCCTCTAGATCAGACAAACGGGCCGCATCCGCATCGCGCATGAAACGGCTCACAGCCTTGGTCGCTGCCTCCAGCGACTTGCGCACTTCATCGAGCACCCAGGCCAGCGGGCCCAGATCCTGCTCTGCAGTTGCAGACATGGCTGTACGTATTGGCGAGTCGTCAACCACTGACATGCTCTAGTTCCTTAACCCTCAAGGGTCGTGCTTTTTTATGAGAGAAAGAGCCAGTCAAATCAGGCAATCTTGAATCGGGAAACAGACTGACGCAGCTCTTCAGCCATGTGGGAGAGCTCTCGCACCTGCTGCGCGGTGGTGCGGGTTCCCTCACCGGTTTGCTCGGTCACGGCAAAAATGTGCTGAATGTTTTCCGCCACGCCGTTGGCCATGTTGGCTTCACGTGATGTGGAGTTGGAAATCTGCTCGATCAGCTCGGCCAGTCGGCGCGACACGCTGTCGATTTCAGACAGTGCAGTACCAGCAGAGTCGGACAGACGAGCCCCTTCCACCACGCCCTGGGTAGAGCGCTCCATGGCGGCCACCGCATCCTGAGTGTCGGTCTGAATGGCCTTCACCAGCGCGGCAATCTGTCGCGTGGCGTCTGCGGAACGTTCGGCAAGGCGCTGCACTTCTTCCGCCACCACCGAGAAGCCGCGACCTGCTTCACCTGCAGACGCAGCCTGAATGGCGGCGTTCAATGCGAGCACGTTGGTCTGCTCGGTAATGTCCGAAATCAGTTCTGTAATTTCACCGATCTCCTGGGACGACTCACCGAGACGCTTGATTCGCTTGGAGGTATCCTGAATCTGGTCGCGGATGGAGTTCATGCCGCCAATGGCGTTCTGCACCGCCTTGAGACCCGAGTCCGCAGCCTGCAGCGATTGACGGGCCACCTGGGCCGATTCCTGCGCCTGAGCCGAGACATTGTTGATACGGCCGGCCATGTCCAGAATCGACTTGCCGGTTTCGCGAATTTCATGCAGCTGCTCGTTCGATGCAGCCAGCAGCTCGGTCGAGGTGACGTCCACCTGCTCGGTGGTCTGGGCCACGCGGGTCACCGTGTTCTGCACCGATCCCACCAGAGCGCGCAGCTCTTCCACCGTGTAGTTCACCGAGTCGGCAATCGCGCCCGTGATGTCCTCGGTCACGGTGGCTTCCTGCGTCAGATCGCCCTCGGCCACCGATTGCAACTCGTTCATCAAACGCAAAATAGCCGCCTGGTTCGCGTCGTTGATGCGCTTGGCTTCCTGCTCCTGCAAACGGGCATCGACCTGGTGACGCTCGGCTTCCTGCTGGCGCGCCCGGCTGTCCAGCAGTTGCACGCGCGAGATGCCGATACCGCTCAGAACCGCGGTCAAAATGGCGATGGCCAGCAGCGCCAGCTGCAGCATGCTGGCCCCGCCCAGCCCCTGCAGCGCCGTCTGCAACTGCTCCAGCTGCTGACGCAGCGGTTCGCTGTCATTGTTGATGCTGGTCTGCGCTTCCCGGGCCGACACCAGCCCTTGCAGATTGCCCAGAATGGCACTGGCCTGGGTACGCGTATCGTCGTATTGCTTGATCAGCGTCTCCAGCTGTTCACGCACCTGAGGATCACGTGCAGCCGACAGCCGCATTTCAGCGCTGCCGTTGAGCAGACCTTCGGAGATTTCCTTGAAGGAATTCAAGTCCTTGCCCAGCAGGAAAACGGCCTCGGGACTCACGCCCTCCAGGGTCTGGAATTCGTTGGCAGACTTGGCAATACGCTGAGTCAACATCACCAGCTGACCGGCAGCAGAGATCTCGGCTGCGCCAGCGCCTTGCTGCAGCTTCAGCGAAGAAATGGTTTCCGCAGTTTCCAGCAGATCGGAGGACTGACGGTTGATGGTGCGCAGCGCGTCGCCCACTTGAGTCAGAGTCTTTTGCTGTCCGAGAATCAGCCCGGCGCTCTTTTCCGCTCGCTCCATCAGGGTGCTGATGGAGCTGAGCTCGTCCTGCAAACCACCACCCAGCGCGTTCACGCCCAGATCGGAATCGCCGGCAGCCAACGCTCGCACGTTACGCGCCAAAACACCGGCGCTGTCCTTGACGTCGGCAAACGCAGGAGCGGCTCCCGTCATGGCGATGGAGACCGACTTGGCCAGACGTTGCGACTGCATCAATGCCTGGCCGGTCGCCGCCAGTTGCTGGTTGGAGTTGCCTGCTTCGCGCAGCATCCATGCCGACAGCACCACCAGCACCAGCACCGAGCCACCCAGCAAGGTAAACAAGGTGCGCTGATGCTTGGCAGTCGTGGCCGTACCAAGAATAGGCAGGCTCACCAGTTCGTCCGCGCGACTGGCCTCCTCGACGCCGAAGACGGAAGGGGCCCCCTGCACGCTATTGAGCGATCCGTCGTACATATCCTGTACGACCGTATCTCCCATCATGCCGCTATCACCACTGACGGCAGCCGCGATGGGCTTGCGTCGGAACAACTGATTTATTTTCTGTGCAAAGGACATAGCGCTGTATCCAGGAACCTCAAGCACGAATGCTCAAAAATTTGGCGGTTTGAGACAGGGACTGCAATTTCAGCTCCTGCCAGCGGCGGCCGCTCGCATCGATATGGACGGCTCCGAAGAAACTCGGGGAACGCTCAGGCGCAGGCTCGGCCTTGGAAAACGCGTCTGCGGCACGCAGGCCCAGCAGACGATCGGCCAGCAGGGCCGCGTTGACCTCCAAGGCAGGGTTGAAGGCCAGCAGGCTGCAGTCCATCAGTTCCTGCTCATTGCGGACACTTCCATGCCCCAGCAATTGAGCCAGGTCCACCACCCCCATCAAAGCACCGCGCAGATTGGCGATGCCCAGAAACCAGGCCTGTGTGTATGGGACGGGCTGAACGCCGGTCCAGGGAAAGATTTCTCCTGCCTGATTCAGCGGCAGCAAATAATCCCGCCCGCCAGCCTGCACTGCCAGCCAGGTAGCAACGCTGACGCCTTCGCTGCGTGCTGCCTGCAGGCGCCCGGCCAGACGGGATTGAAGATCTCGGAGGGCTTCACGGTTCGCCATAAGCAGCGCGGCTCGTTATAGCGCTGCGATCTTGGCTTGGAGCTCGGCGGCATCCACGGGCTTGGTGATATAGCCACGTGCGCCCTGACGCATGCCCCAGACCCGGTCGGTTTCCTGATTCTTGCTGGTGCACATGATGATGGGCACATCGGCATACAGGGGATCGCGAGAAATGGCGCGGGTCAGCTGAAAGCCGTTCTGTCCAGGCATGACCACATCCATCAGGATCAGGTCGGGTTTGTCTTCGGCCAGGCGCTTCATGGCTTCCTCGCCATTTTCCGCGGTACGCACCTGCATGCCCTGCTTTTGCAAAATATCGCTCAGAGCCATCAGCTCCGTCTTGGAATCGTCAACGACCAGAACTTTTTGAATTGTCATCATGCAGCTCCCACATCTGCAGCTTGCAGCGCGAATTGTTGTACGGCTTGCAGCAATTGATCTTTGGTAAACGGTTTGGTCAGATAGTCCTGGCAGCCCACCATGCGACCGCGAGCCTTGTCGAATACACCGTCCTTGGATGACAGCATCACGACGGGCGTATTGGCAAAGCGAGCATTGCGCTTGATGATGGCGCAGGTCTGATAGCCATCGAGTTTGGGCATCAGAATGTCGCAGAAGATGAGCTGGGGCTGGTAGTCATTGACCTTGGACAGGGCATCGAAGCCATCGTCGGCAAGAAGAACTTCGTGACCACCTTGCTTGAGGAAAATTTCAGCGCTGCGGCGGATGGTGTTGCTGTCATCCACGACCAGAACGCGCAAAGGCGCACCAGATGCTGTCACGGTGAAATTCCTCCCAATTCGGTCGTTGATGGAGTGAGCGACTCTTGCACTCAGATTTCCACCATTTCAAAATCTTCTTTGCGTGCACCGCATTCCGGGCATGTCCAGTTCATGGGCACATCTTCCCAGCGGGTGTTTGGAGCAATTCCATGTTCGGGGCAGCCTTGGGCTTCGTCATAAAGCCAGCCACAGGTCAAACACATCCAGGTTTTAGGGTCAGTCACAGCTTAAAGGGGCTTCACATAGAATGCAACGATTGTATCTAGTCACAACCCCGGCTCCCACCCTTGCATTCCCGGGTGCAAACTGGGGTGCGCCATGGCATTGAACCCCATCTCCTCCACTCCCCCTCGCCGCACCCGCCAGGAAGAAGCGACAGAATCAGCACCCGTCTGCGTGCTGTCTTTCAACAGCAGTGACCCCAGCGGAGCCAGCGGGCTCTCGGCCGACATCGCCACCATCTCCTCCATCGGCGGTCACGCACTGCCCGTGGCCTGCGGCGCCTACGCCAGAGACACGGCCCGCATCTACGAGCACTTTGCACTCGACGATGACGCGGTGACCGAGCAGGCGCGCATGGTGCTGGAGGACATTGCCGTCACCGCCATCAAGGTCGGCTTTGTAGGCAGCCCTGCCAACCTGGCCGCCATTGCCACTATCTCATCGGACTACCCCGACATTCCCATCATCAGCTACATGCCGGACCTGTCCTGGTGGGAGGACGACAAGCAGGATCAGTACCTGGATGCGTTCAAGGAGCTTGTCCTGCCTCAAACCTCGGTGTTGGTTGGAAACCACAACACGCTGTGGCGCTGGTTGCTGCCAGAATGGGAAAACAGCCGTGCGCCCACGGCGCGCGACATCGCCATGGCCGCCGAGGCGCTGGAAGTGCCTTATGTGCTGGTGACCGGCATCCCCCTGCCCGACCAGTTCGTGGACAACGTGCTGACCACGGCCCAGTCCGTATTGGGCAACAGCAAGTACGAGATGTTTGACGCCACGTTCACAGGTGCCGGTGATACGCTGTCCGCTGCGATTACGGCCCTGCTGGCCACCGGCAACGATCTGGGCGCCGCGACGCTGGAAGCGCTGGAATACCTGGACCACAGCCTGGATGCCGGCTTTCGCCCCGGCATGGGCCACTATCTGCCCGATCGCCTGTTCTGGGCCCAGCCCACCGAGGACGAGGAGTCCGAAGACGAGCAGGCCGAAGACGCCACCGATGACGAACCCGACTCCAAGCCGATTGAAGGCTTTGTGATTCCCTCTCATGACACAAAACACTGATCTGAATACTGCATTGTTCGAGCGCGCCAAGGGCGTGATCCCCGGCGGCGTGAACTCGCCCGTGCGCGCTTTCGCCGCCGTGGGCGGCACGCCCCGCTTCGTGAAACGTGCGCAAGGAGCTTATTTCTGGGACCAGAACGATCAGCAGTTCACCGACTACATCGGCAGCTGGGGCCCCATGATCCTGGGCCACGGCCACCCCGAAGTGGTCGAGGCCGTGCAGGCCGCCGTGCTCGAAGGCTTCAGCTTCGGCGCCCCCACCGAGCGCGAAGTCGTGCTGGCCGAGAAGATCCGCGCCCTCATGCCCAGCATGGACATGGTGCGCCTGGTCAGCTCCGGCACCGAAGCCGGCATGAGCGCGCTGCGCCTGGCGCGCGGCTACACGGGCCGCAACAAGATCATCAAGTTCAACGGCTGCTACCACGGCCATGCGGATGCCCTGCTGGTCAAGGCCGGCTCGGGTCTGGCCACCTTCGGCGCCTCTTCCTCGGCAGGCGTGCCTGCCGATGTGGCCAAGGACACCATCGTGCTGGAGTACAACGACGTTGCTCAGCTCGAAGAGGCCTTTGCCAAGATGGGCAGCGACATTGCCTGCGTCATCATGGAGCCGATTGCCGGCAATATGAACTTTGTGCGCGCCTCGGTGGACTTCACCCGTCGCATCTCCGAGCTGACCCGCGAGCATGGCGCGCTGCTGATCTATGACGAAGTCATGACGGGCTTCCGCGTCGCCCTGGGCAGCGCACAAAGCCTGTATGCCAAGGAAATCGAAGGCTTTGCGCCCGACATCACCGTGATGGGCAAGGTCATCGGCGGCGGCATGCCCATGGCTGCCTTCGGTGCCCGCCGCGAGATCATGGAAAAGCTCTCGCCGCTGGGCCCCGTCTACCAGGCCGGCACGCTGTCGGGCAACCCCATTGCCACGGCCTGCGGCCTGAAGACGCTGGAGCTGATCAGCCGCCCCGGCTTCCACGCCGAGCTGCACCTCAAGACCGGCCACCTGATGCAGGGCCTGAAGGCCGAAGCCAATGCCGCCGGCATTCCCTTCAGCGTGGACTGGCAAGGCGGACTGTTCGGCTTCTATTTCCTGCCCGAGCTGCCAACGCACTACGCCCAGGTCATGAAGACCGACGGCAAGGTCTTCAACAAGTTCTACCACGGCATGCTGGAGCGCGGTCATTACTTTGCCCCGGCGCTGTATGAGGCAGGCTTTGTCAGCGCGGCGCACAGCGACGAAGATATCGACCGCACCATAGAAGCGGCCCGCGAAGTGTTCAAGACACTGTAAATCCCTGCCCGCCCAACAGGCCCCGCAGACCATGTCTGCAGGGCTTTTTCATTGGTGGCGGCGGACTGCGCCTGCACCGGCTTCAGCCGCAGCGGCTCGGCGTTTCACAGCCACGTCATGGACGCTTGCCACGCTCGCGTTTTTGTCAGCAATGAAAGCACCATGACCGACGAATCCAGCAAGCCGACGCTGCACAACCTGCTCAAAGACACTGCCGCCGAAGCCAGTGACCTGAACCGCCGCCGCTTTGTGCGCCAGATGGCCTGGAGCGCCGGCGCTATGTCCGTTCTGCCGCTCGCGGCCTGCGGCGGCGGCGATGACAGCCAGACAGAGGCCAAGCCGGCCGACCCCGAAGTCCGCTTCGTCCATGGCCTGGCCAGCGGCGATCCGCTGTCCGACCGCGTGATGCTCTGGACCCGCGTCACCCCGCCCGCCGGCCACCAGGCAGACATTCCCGTGCAATGGGAGCTGGCCAGCGACGCGGCGTTCGTCTCCATCGTGGCGCGTGGCGAGAGCAGCGCCACCGCCGCCAGGGACTTCACGGTCAAGATCGATGCAGCCGGCCTCAAGCCAGCCACGGCCTACCACTTCCGCTTCCGCGCCTATGGCGTGACTTCGGCGGCAGCACGCACGCGCACCTTGCCCACCGGCTCGGTGGCCCAGGTCAGACTGGCTGTCTTCTCCTGCGCCAACTACCCGGCCGGCTACTTCAATGTATACGCCGATGCCGCCAGGCGCAGCGACCTGGACGCCACGGTACACCTGGGCGACTACATCTATGAATACGCGCGCGGCGGTTATGCCTCGGCCCAGGCCGAGGCTATGGGCCGCCTGGTCAATCCTGCCGGAGAAATTCTCTCGCTGGCCGACTACCGTGAGCGTCATGCCCAGTACAAGAGCGATGCCGACCTGCAGGCCCTGCATGCCGCCGCGCCCATGATTGCCATCTGGGACGACCACGAATTTGCCAACGACACCTGGAGTGCGGGAGCCGAGAATCACCAGCCCGGCGAGGGCGACTTCGCCATGCGCAAGGCGGCTGCCATGCAGGCCTACCACGAGTGGATGCCCACGCGTACCGCGAGCGCCGAGCTGATCTACCGCAGCTTCGACTTTGGCGATCTGGTCTCGCTGCACATGCTGGACACCCGCGTGATAGGCCGCGACAAGCAGCTGGACTATGCGGATTTCATGACCTCTGCCGGCATCGACTCGGCGGGCTTCGCCACGGCCATGGCCAACCCGTCGCGTCAGCTGCTGGGTCAGACCCAGACACAGTGGTTGCAGCAGCAGATGGCGGCCTCCCGTGCCATCTGGCAGGTGCTGGGCCAGCAGGTGCTGATGGGACGCATGAACATTCCCGCGCCCATACTCATGGAGACCATTCAAGCCGGTGCAGGCGTATCGGTCTCGCAGTACGCAGCGCTGGTTGCCAAGGCGCAGACCGCGCCGGCCACACTCACGCCTCAGGAGCAGGCCATCCTGGCCCAGCCCTCGATTCCCTACAACCTGGACGCCTGGGACGGATACCAGGCCGCGCGCGAGACCGTTCTGGGCTCCGCGCGTCAGCTCGGCAAGAAGCTGGTGGTGCTGGCCGGCGACACGCACAACGCCTGGGCCAGCGAGCTGCAGGACATGAACGGCAAGGCCGTGGGCGTGGAGTTTGCGACCTCCTCGGTCAGCTCGCCGGGCTTTGAGGAATACCTGCCGGGCGAAGACCCCGCTACGCTGGCCGCTGCGCTGCAGCAGCTCATCAAGCCGCTCAAATACTGCGACACCTCGCGCCGCGGCTATATGCTGGTGACGGCCACGGCAGATGCCTGCCGCGCCGACTGGGTATATGTGAACACCATCAGCAACCGCCAGTTCACCGCCAGCACCGAAGCCTCCATGAAAGTTCTGGCCAGCGCGCCGGGGCTGCTGGTCAAGGCCTGATCCCCGGGCCGGCAAGGCGGAACAAGCCCGCCCTCAGGGCCGCTGAAAAGCGGCTCTGGCGCGCTCCACTTCAGCTCTGGTGATGCAGCCCGGTGCATGGTCGTTGACCATGCCCATGGCCTGCATCAGCGCATACATGGTGGTCGGCCCGACAAACTTCCAGCCGCGCTTCTTGAGCTCCTTGGACAGGGTTTGCGACTCCGGCGTCTGGGCCTGAATGGTCGTGCCTGTCGATGGCACAGCAGGCTGATAGCGCCAGAAGAACGCGGCCAGAGAGCCTTCGGCCTGGACCATTTCGATGGCCCGCTGGGCGTTGTTGATCACGGCTTCGATCTTGCCGCGGTGGCGCACGATACCCGCGTCCTGCAACAGGCGCTGCACATCGGCCTCGCCGAACTGCGCCACGCGATGAAAATCGAAACCCGCAAAGGCCGCGCGAAAGTTCTCGCGCTTGTTGAGAATGGTCAGCCAGCTCAGGCCGGACTGAAAGCCTTCCAGACAGAGTTTCTCGAACAGGCGCTGATCGCTGCCCACCGGAAATCCCCATTCGCGGTCGTGATAGTGCACATAGCCCGGCGTGGCCAGACACCAGCGGCAGCGCTGCTGGCCGTCTTCGGCGGACTGGGTGGGGGAGCGGGTCGGCGTGGTCTCGATGGGTTCGGTACTCATGCCCAGCACTCTAACCAATGCAAAAGCCCTGCAGAGCGTTCCCTGCAGGGCTTTTATTTTGATAGCTTCTTGCGCTTGACATCAAATGATTTCAGATATTAAACATATTGAAATCAATGAATATCAAGCGCTAACAGCTCACTTTTTATCTGCCTGGGCCAGGCGCGAATGGCGCATGCCATAGGCCATATAGATCACCGCACCAAGCGCCATCCAGCCCACAAAGCGCAACCAGGTCAGCGTGGTCAGATTCAGCATCAGATAAAAGCACAGCAGAGCCGAGAGCACTGGCAGCACAGGCACAAAAGGCACGCGGTAGCCGGCTCCGGCGTCGGGACGCTTTTTGCGCAGCACCAGCACGCCGATGCTGACCAGCACAAAGGCCGACAGCGTGCCGATGTTGATCATCTCCTCCAGCAGCTCCACCTTGGTAAAGCCTGCCAGCAGCGCCACGATCACGCCCACAGCCAGTTGCAGGCGAACCGGCGTCTTGCGCCTGGCCGATGTCACACCCCAGCTGCGCGGCAGCAGGCCGTCGCGGCACAAGGCCAGCAAGACGCGCGAGCTGCCCATCAGCAGCACCATGACCACGGTGGTCATGCCGATCAGCACGCCGACCGAGATGACCTGCGCCGCCCAGCCGGCGCCCACGGCAATGAATGCAGTGGCCAGCGACGGGTTCTCGGCCCTGGCCAGTGCCGTATAGGGCACCATGCCGGTCAGCGCCAGCGTGACCAGGATGTAGAGCACCGTCACCAGCACCAGCCCGCCGAGAATGCCGCGTGGCAGCGTGCGCTGCGGGTCCTTGACCTCTTCGGCCGAGGTTGCCACCACATCAAAGCCCAGGAAGGCGAAGAACACCAGCGATGCGCCCGAGATCACACCCAGCCAGCCATACTGGCTGGGCTCGGCACCGAACAACCAGGCCAGCATGGGCTGCCCCCACAGGTCACCGCTTACGCCATGAGCCACCACGGGCGGCTGTGCACTGGGTACAAAAGGCCTGAAGTTGTCGGTGTTCATATAGGTGAAGCCGACGACGATCACAAACACGGTGATCGCCAGCTTGATGACGGTGAACAGGTTGTTGACCTTGGCCGAGACCTGGGTGCCTGCAATCAGCAGGGCCGTGAACACGGCCACGATGAAGAACGGCCCCCAGTTCAGCGAGAAGCCGCCGACCTCGACACTCTGCGCGATCTCCAGCCCTGCCGTGGAGAACACGGCCGACAGATAGATGCCCCAGTACTTGGCCAGCACGGCAGCAGCCGAGATCATCTCCAGCAGCAGATTCCAGCCAATGATCCAGGCCAGGCCCTCACCCAGCGTCAGATAGGTATAGGTATAGGCGCTACCCGTGACGGGCACGGTGGAGGCGAACTCCGCATAGCACATGATGGCCAGCGCGCAGGTCGCCGCCGCCAGAATGAAGGAGAAAATCACGGCCGGCCCGGCAAAGCTGCCGGCTGCGCGAGCCCCCACCGAGAAGATCCCCGCGCCCACGGCCACGGCCAGGCCCAGAATCATCAGATCGAAAACACCCAGCGTGCGCTGGAGCTGCCGGCCCGGCTCGTCGGAATCGGCCAGCGCCTGTTCAATGGTTTTGGTTTTCAGCCACTGCATGCATATCCCCGGGCTTTGAGAACGTAAACACGTTCTTAGCCACGCTTTTGGCGCGGCGTCTTCGGCCCGGTCCTTTTTGTCAAAAAGGCATCCTAGGGATTTCACCAGTGATGCGCAGATTCCCTGCTGCATCACCAGTCCATCTGCATGTTTTGTGCAGGCCCGGCTGCACACCCATCTCAAAACAGACTAGTCAGGCCCGCGCTTCACGAAGCCTGCACCGCGCTCAAAAATCGCGCTGCAGTCCTGCATGCAAGCGAGCACTGACGCAGGATTCAAAAAGACCCGCGGCAGAGCAATCCTGCCCGGCTCAGATACGCGGAGGCTGTGGCGGCACATCGGCCGGGCGAATCAGCAGGCAGAGCACTGGCACCAGCAGCAGCGCAGTGACCACATCCAGCACATGGTGCTGATGCACCAGCATGGTTGAGGCACAGATTGCCGCGCTCCATAGCGCAATCAGCAGACACAGCCCCCAACGACCACGCTGCCATTGCGCCTGGCAGATGGCCAGACAGGTCAGCGCCGTGTAGACGATGTGCAAAGAGGGCAGCAGGTTGTGCGGCTTGTCCACCAAGAACATGGTCGCAAAAATGCTGCGATAGGGCTCGAATTCGGGAATCGCGCGCTCGAAGGCCAAATTTGCCGGAAACAGCACAAAAATCAGACCGCAGATCAGCGTACCCAACACCTGGCGCTTGCCCAGCGCCGCCGTACCGGGCTGCCCCACCAGCCAGAACGGCAGGGCCAGAAACGGGAAAAACGAGAAATAGACAAAGATGAATTCCGGCACCAGCGGAATCATGGCGTCCCAGCGCGTGATGAAGTCATAGCGCTGGTCGCGCAGGCTGGCCAGCCAGTTGGCCGTGGGATAGATCGCGTAGGTGGCGATGTTCACCCATATGGCCCAGAAGACAAAGCCACGCTGGCGAGCCGGACCAGCCCCGGATCCGTGGACTGCCTGATCGGCGGGACGAAGAGCGGGAGCACGCGCGGGTTTTGCCATGAGCGGATTATGAAAGCAAGGCCGGCCACCCTGCGTAGGCTGCAAAACAAAAAAGGCTAGCAGCGCAAAGCGCTGGCAGCCTTGGAATTCACGAAGGATCTCAGCAACCGTGCTTATTGAGCCGCAGCCGATGGCACCTGAGCCGACAGCACCCAACGGGCCATCTGCATAGAATCGGCCTCGCTGATTTGCGGGTGGCGCGGCATGATCACATTACCCCAGACACCCACGCTGCCGCTGCGAATCTTGTCTGCCAGATAGCTCTGGGCATCGGCTTGCAAGCCGTACTTCTGCGCGATCTCCGTAAAGCCAGGGCCCACAAATTTGCGGTCCAGACCATGGCAGCGCATGCAATCTGCGCCCTCCACCAGCTTTCGGGCCGCCGCCAGCTCGGGCTTGGCAGCCACCAACGCATCCGCCGCCTTCTCGGCCGTGCTGACCCGCATGATGCGCCAGCCGATATTGGCCACGCCCAGGGCCGACGCCAGCATGACCAGCCCGATCAGCCAGCCAATCCAGCGCGGCCTGGGCGGATAGTTTTCTTCGTCGTCGATGGGATCTGTCATACCAAGCACCAGATTCAAAAAAAGAATGGCCAGCAAATGCCGGCCACAGAGCACAAAGCACAAAACTGGCGCACCCTAAAACCAGAGACACCAAGGAAGCGCCGTCGCGCACCGAGGGTGTCGTCCCCCTCCAGCGCAAAGCGAGAGAGGGGGAAGGCGCGATAGCGCCTCAGGGGGAGCAATTAGTGCCTGAAATGGCGCACGCCGGTGAAGACCATGGCCACGCCACGCTCGTTGGCAGCATCGATCACTTCCTGATCGCGCATGGAGCCGCCAGGCTGGGCCACGCAGGTAGCGCCTGCATCGACCACCACGTCCAGGCCGTCGCGGAAGGGGAAGAAGGCATCCGACGCCACGACGGTGTTCTGCAGCGACAGCTTGGCGGCTTCGGCCTTGATGGAGGCAATGCGGGCCGAATCCAGGCGCGACATCTGACCTGCGCCCACGCCCATGGTCATGCCGTTCTTGCAGAAGACGATGGCATTGGACTTGACGAACTTGGCCACGTTCCAGGCGAACAGCAGGTCCTGAAGCTCTTCGGGGGTAGGCTGCTTGACGGTCACGACCTTGAGGTCGGCCAGCTTGAGCTCATGGTTGTCCGAGGTCTGCAGCAGCAGGCCCGAGCCGATGCGCTTGGACTCGATGGCGTTGCGGCCGTTGTCCCAGTCGGTTGCGCCGCCGGCGGGCAGAGCGATCTTCATCAGGCGCACATTGACCTTGGCCTTGAAGATTTCCAGGGCTTCGGCGCTGAACTCGGGAGCCATCAGCACTTCGACAAACTGCTTGGACACGGCTTCGGCAGCGGCCTTGTCCACAGCGCGGTTGAAGGCGATGATGCCGCCAAACGCGCTGGTGGGGTCGGTCTGGAAAGCCTTGGAATAGGCTTCGAAGGCATTCGCGCCCACGGCCACGCCGCAGGGGTTGGCATGCTTGACGATCACGCAGGCAGGGGTGTCAAAGCTCTTGACGCATTCCCAGGCCGCATCGGCGTCGGCGATATTGTTGTAGCTCAGTTCCTTGCCCTGCAGCTGCACGCCCGTGGCCAGCGAGCCAGGAGCGGGGTACAGATCGCGGTACCAGGCGGCTTGCTGGTGGCTGTTTTCACCGTAGCGCAGATCCTGCACCTTGATGAAATGGCCGTTGGACTGGCCGCCGAACAAGGCGCGCTCGGGCACATATTCTTCGCTGAGCTTTTCGTCTTCGAACTTGACGCTAGACAGGTAGTCGCTGATCGCTCCGTCGTACTGGGCAATGCGGTTGAAGGCCGCCACGGACAACGCAAAACGCAGCTTGTCGGACAGCTTGCCGTTCGCCTTGAGTTCGGCCAGCACGGCTTCGTACTGGTCGGCGGCGGTCAGAACGCCCACATCCTTCCAGTTCTTGGCAGCGGAACGCACCATGGCGGGGCCCCCGATATCGATGTTCTCGATGGCGTCGGCCAGGGTGCAGCCGGCCTTGGCCACGGTAGCTTCGAAGGGGTAGAGATTGACCACCAGCAGGTCGATGGTCTCGATGCCATGCTCCTTCAAAGCAGCCATGTGCTCGGGCAGTTCGCGGCGAGCCAGCAGACCACCGTGCACCATGGGGTGCAGGGTCTTGACGCGGCCGTCCAGCATCTCGGGGAACTTGGTGACTTCGGCGACTTCGGTCACGGGCAGGCCCTTGTCGGCCAGCAGCTTGGCGGTGCCACCGGTGGACAGCAGTTGCACGCCAAGAGCGTGCAGGGCTTGCGCAAATTCGACGATACCGGTCTTGTCAGAGACGGAGATCAGAGCTTTCATGGGCGTCAATTCAAAGTTTGGATAAAAACAAGCTGCAAGTGCAGATATATCAAGCGCTTGCAGCTATGGATTTGGTAGCTTCGTCGTTCAGAGCAATTCGTGATCGACGAGCTTTTTGCGCAGGGTGTTGCGATTCAGGCCCAGCCATTCGGCGGCGCGCGACTGGTTGTTGTCGGCCTGGCCCATCACCACTTCCAGCAGCGGTTTTTCGACAAGACGAATCACCATGTCGTAGACATTGGCCGGTGTTTCGCCCTCGAGATCGCGGAAATAGCCCTCCAGGCTATCGCGAACGACTTGTTCTAAATTCTGATTGCTCATGCAGCCATTTCTGCCGGTTCGTCCAGCTCGCTGCTTGCTTCAGCAGCGGCCGTGGCCGCCGGGATCCGCTCCATCTGCTGCCCCAAGACATCCAGATAGTCGGCCACGGCCTGCCATTGCACCGCACAGTCCTCAATAGTGTTGATGTGTTTTCTGAACTCTTCCCCGCCCGGCAGAGCTCGCAGATACCACGCAATATGCTTGCGGGCGCTGCGCACGCCGACTCCCTCGCCATACAGGCTGTAGTGATCTTGCAAATGTTCGAGCAGCAGACGACGCAGCTCGGCCACCAGAGGAGGAGCCAGATGCTCGCCGGTGGCCAGAAAGTGCGCGATCTCGCGAAAGATCCACGGCCTGCCCTGGGCTGCACGGCCGACCATGATGGCGTCCGCCCCCGTATAGGCCAGCACATCGCGGGCCTTTTCGGGACTGTTGACATCGCCATTGGCCACCACGGGCACTTTGACGGCCTGCTTGACGGCCGCAATCGTGTCGTACTCGGCAAAGCCCTTGTAGCCCTGCTCGCGCGTGCGGCCGTGCACGGTCAGCATCTGGATGCCGACATCTTCAAACTGGCGCGCCAGCAGAACTGCGTTCTTGTGCGTATCGCACCAGCCTGTGCGCATCTTCAGGGTGACGGGCACGTTGTAAGGACGTGCGGCCTCCACCACGGCCTGGGCAATTTCCACGGCCAGCGGCTCGTTCTGCATCAGGGCGGAACCCGCCCATTTGTTGCAGACCTTCTTGGCCGGACAGCCCATGTTGATATCGATGATCTGCGCGCCGCGCTCGATGTTGTAGATGGCAGCCTCGGCCATCATGGGCGCTTCGGTGCCGGCAATCTGGACCGAGATCGGCCCAGGCTCGCCTTCATGGTTGGCACGGCGACTGGTCTTGAGACTGTTCCACAAGTCCTTGCGGCTGGTCACCATCTCGCTGACCGCGTAACCGGCCCCCAGTGCCTTGCACAGCTGACGAAACGGCCGGTCCGTCACACCCGCCATGGGAGCGACAAACAGACGATTTGCCAATGGAATATGACCAATGTGCAGGGCGGGCATGGAGAGAATTTGGTTTCTGCGGCAGGCAATGTCTGGCACAGACCGGGCGCTGGAAAAGAGGGGGCAATTATACCTGCTCAAATTTTCAGCAAAACCAAACTCCATGCATCACCCTGCGAGGCGAGTCACTATCGGGCAATGCAGCACCGGCGTCTCAGTTTTTACGCACCGGCATGTCAAAGTACTGCTCGGGATAGGGCTCGCTGACCAGCGTGTAATGCCACCACTCCTCTGGCAGGTTCTTCCATCCGTTGCGCTGCATCAGGCTGCGCAGCCAGCGGCGGTTGTGCTGCACATCCGGCGATTGCTGGGCATTGTCGGTATGCGACTGCTCGTCAAATAGATCGAAGGGCGTTCCCATGTCCACTTCGATACCGTCGGCCAGCGGGCCACGCACCAGCTTTCTGGCGCGCTTGGCATCCACTACCAGCAGCGTCATGTCCACGGTGCTGGCACGGCTGTGACCCGATTTCTCGGCGATGTAGCCACGCTTGAAGAGCTCGCTCTTGGGCACGCGCGGGTAATACATGTCCTTGTTTTTCTGATCGGCCATATCGCGACCCCAGCGCACAAAGTCGTCGACGGCCGCCTGGGGTCGGTAACAGTCATAGACCTTCAGAGCCAGCCCCTGTCCAGCCAGTTCCTCTTGAACAGCTGCCAGAGATTCGGCAGCCACGCGGCTGAGCCAGCAAACCCCGGCTTCATAGCCAGCCACGGGGCGGCCCATGAAGTTGTGCTTGGAGACATAGCGCATGTCCTGCTTGATGCCGGGCGCCAGCGTCGCCAGCGGCACCAGATCGGCAGTCACGGTGACCGCTGGTCTGGCATCAGACGGCGCGATGGTCTTTATGTTCGGTGCGCAACCAGCTATCAAAAGCAAAGCGACTGCCAGGGCTGCTGCCTGACTCGATCGCATCATTTTTTTTAGAGGGCTGAAAGCCATTCCTACTCCCATTGATCTGGCGTTACCGGATAACACCTGTGTACGCATTTGGATAAGAAACCATATATCAACAGCCTGCAACTATGGCCGATGACTGAGAAATGACAGGATGCAAAGTTCAGGGAATTGAGCGACCCGCCTAAACTAGCCGCCCTATGGAAGCGTGGATACATCAGTTGCTGCAATGGCTGGCCCTGCCGGAGCTGGGCCTTAGCACCGTGTTTGTCGTGGCCCTGGTCTCGGCCACCCTGCTGCCGCTGGGCTCTGAGCCCGTGGTGGCCGCACTGGTCTCAGCCAACCCCGATCTGTTCTGGCCCGCCATTGTGGTCGCCACGGCGGGCAACACGCTGGGTGGGGCCATCAGCTGGTGGATGGGACTGGCCGCCAACCAGGCCTGGAACAAGGCCAAAAAGCTGCGCCGACATGGAGAGCCGCCGCCCCAGAACATGCACCACAAGTCACGCTGGAACCGCATCGCCCGTTACTGGCTGCGCAAATACGGCGCCAAGGCCTGCCTGCTGAGCTGGCTGCCCGTCGTCGGCGACCCGCTATGCGCGGTCGCCGGCTGGGTGCGCCTGCCTTTCTGGCCCTGCGTCGCCTATATGGCAGTTGGAAAATTCCTGCGCTATACCTTGATGACGGCAGGCCTGCACCAGATCATTCAGCGCTTTTTTTAGATCCAGCTCAAGGCAGAAACGAGGGCGTCAGCAGACGCAATCCCAGCGAAAACCAGCGCTGATTGCCTTCGCCAATGCGGTTGCCGTATGTGGCATCAATCTGCACCCTGTCCGGCACGACCCAGTAACGCATGCCCACCTGCACCAAAGGCTTGCCCGAGCCCTGTCCATAAGTCTCGGCAATCAGCCAGGTGCGCTCCCGCAACTGGGTCTCGCTGCCCAAGCCCCAGGTCAGATGATTGCTGCGCGTACCCTGCTCGCGCAGCCAGCCCAAATTGGTGTGCAACACCACTTTGTCATCAGCCAGCGACCAGCTGACGGGCACATAGGCATACATATCGTGACCGCCACCCGCATCGCGACGCGGGTCGCGCGACATGCCTGCAGCCAGCCCCCAACCCCAGCCATTGGTCTCCAGCGTCTTGAACAGTGTCTTGCCCTGAAGCATCTGTGCGCTGCCACGCGTGCTGCCGCTTTCACGGCTCAAAGCCCCTCCCATGGTCAATTCCAGGTTGCCGGTGAAATTGCAGGCCGGCTGCGCCCAGAACTCGGTATGTCCTTTGGGGCTTTTGACCCAGCTCTCAAGCTGGCAGGCTTTGGCATCGACGATGCGTGCATCATCAGTATTCATAGGGCGGGCCGCGTAGGCCGCCGTGGCCAGAGTTGCAACCGCTACCGGCAGCAGCTTGTGTAAAAACATGAGTTCCCTCCCTGCTATGTGCTTTATTCAGAGGCGTGGCTCTGCGGCAATCAACCGCTTGGCAGAAGATTAGCGCAGCACTGTGACACAGCTTGGGCAGCCCGACAATCCAAGTGTTTTTCTGACTTAGTCCTTGTACGACAAGTACATGAAGCTATTGATTGATGAGCAACAAAAATAGCCCGCAGCATTCGCGCGCATTCCGATGACCGTTTCCGCGGTCTGCTCCACCGGCAGCCCCCTAAGACAGACATGCGGGCTCAATCCACCTTCAGACCAAGACTCCGGGTCACCACGGCATAGCGGTCCATGTCCGCAAGAATCTGTGCCCCGAATTGAGCCGGAGACTGCTGCACCAGCGTATAGCCCTGCTTCTGCAGAGACTCCTGCATCTGGGGATCGGCCTGAATCTGCACCAACACTGCGTGCAACTTTTTCACAATCGGCTCCGGCGTGGCTGCCGGCGCCAGCACTCCATGCCACTGCTCCACGGCAAAAGCCTTGACGCCTTGCTCCGCCACCGTGGGCACGTCGGGCAGTTGAGCCACACGCTCCGGCGCAGTGACGGCAATGGCACGCACCCGCCCCGAGCCCATCAAAGCGACGGCACTGCTGGCCGTCACCACACCCAGCGGGACCTGATCGGCAGCCACTGCGGTAATGGCAGGACCGCAGCCCTTGAACGGAATATGCTGCAACCGCACGTGCGCTGCCTGCCCCAGCATCTCACCCGCCATATGCTGGGGCGTGCCATTGCCGCAACTGGCAAAGGCCAGAGGTCGCTCCTCCGATGCCTGCGCCAATGCATCCGCAAGGCTATGAATGCTGCTGTGCTCCGGCACCACAAGCACTGAAGCAATAGTGCCGGCATTGAAAACCGCCTTGAAGTCCTGGCGTGGATCAAAGTCCAGCTGCTGATACACACCAGGGTTGATGGCAAACGAGCTGTTGGCCATGAGCAGCGTGGCGCCGTCGGGTGCTGCCTCGGCCACTGCGCTCGCGCCGATATTGCCGCTGGCGCCGGGCCGGTTCTCCACCACCACGGACTGGCCCAAACGCTGCTGCATGGCTGCGCCCAGACGGCGCGCCAACAGGTCCGTGCCACCGCCTGGCGGAAAGGTCACAACGATGGTGATGGGCTTTTCAAAACGGACTACCGCCGTGCCCGCACGGGCATGCCAAATCCCCGCAGCCGTCCCCGCCAGCGCTGCAGCAACCAGTACCGGCCAGCTGCGGCGCCACTTCAGCATGGCCTTCATCAATGCCCCCCTAAAACAAGGGGCCGCAAGCAAGCGCCGCTGCGAAGCGAGGCTGCCCCTCTCCCATGGAGGGAAGCGGCAAAGCCGCTCAGGAGGTAGGCCATCAAGCGTCCAGACCTATATCGAGCACGCGCGCACTGTGCGTGAGCCAGCCCACGGCAATCTGATCCACGCCCGTGGCAGCCACGGCAGCTGCGGTTTCGGGGGTAATACGCCCCGAGGCTTCGGTGATGGCCCGGCCCTTGCACATACCGACCGCAGTGCGCAAATCATCCAGGCCCATATTGTCCAGCAGCACGACATCCACGCCCAGTTGCAGCGCAACATCCAGCTGGGCCAGCGTATCCACTTCCAGCTCGATCTTGACCATATGTCCCACGCCGGCACGAGCACGCCCCACAGCCGTGGCGACATCGCCGGCCAGTGCAATATGGTTGTCCTTGATGAGTACGGCGTCGTCCAGGCCAAAACGGTGGTTGCTGCCGCCACCGACACGCACGGCGTACTTCTGCAAGGCTCGCAGGCCCGGCATGGTCTTGCGCGTACAGGTCACTCGGGTGCCGAAGGGCTTGATGGCCTCGGCAATCGAATGCGTGGCGCTGGCCACGCCGCTGAGATGGCAAAGGTAGTTGAGCGCCGTACGCTCGGCCGTGAGAATGGCTCGGCTTTTGCCACGAATGCGGGCGATCTCCATGCCTGGCTGCAGCAGCGTGCCGTCTGCGCAGCGGACGTCAAACTCCATGCGAGCATCCATCAGCACAAAGGCCAGACGTGCCAGATCAAGGCCGGCCAAGATGCCATCCTGCCTGGCCACCAGACGCAACTCGCCCATCGCATCGGCAGGAACAATGGTGTCGGTGGTCAAGTCTGCGGCGCGTCCCAGATCTTCCAGCAAGGCCATGCGTACCAGCGGCTCCAGCATTACATCGGGCAGGGGTGGGACGGGCAAGGCTGCAACTTTATTAATGCTCATTTTGAGTATTTTTAGTTCAATAAAAAACGCAAAGACTTCCGGATCGCTTTCAGGCCTTACGCAAACGGACTTATGCTAAGTCTGAGCATTATTTAAGTCAAGCCGCTCCCGCAGTTAAAACAGTACTCCATCCCAAGAGTGGTTCAGGGGCTAATGACTTCTCGCCAGCGGCAGCTTGTTGCCAGCAATGGCGCGCTCCAGCATTACATTGCGTCGGAAGCGGAACAGCTTGGCCGGGCGGCCCGCACCTACGGCCGTCATCTGGCCTGTTTCCTCAACCAGCGCCTGCTGCTCGATCAGGCGCCGGAAGTTCTGCTTGTGCAAGCCGCGCCCCGCCAACGCCTCCACCGTCTGTTGCAACTGCAGCAGCGAGAATTCCTCGGGCATCAGCTCAAACACCACGGGCCGATATTTGATCTTGGCGCGCAAACGGGCCATGCCGGTAGCCAGAATGCGGCGGTGATCATTACTCATGGCGGCACCGGGCAGCAATTCGGCCGCGCGTGCCTCATCATCCTCGCCCCAGGCTTCGGGCACCACACCTGCCTCAAACAGCAGCTCGTAGCGCTGCAGAACCAGCTCCTCGTTCCATTCGTGCTCATCAAGGCCAAAAGTCATTGAAGCTCTTTGCCAGCGTGCGCTTCTAGCTACACTATCTGAAGCAGCTTCGCTCCAGACATGCAGCGCTGGCGCAATGCGCTCGGCAATCACGCCGGGCATCCCGTCGCGCCAGTCCTCCCAGGGAAAGTAGCGATACCAGTCCTGCCAGCCCGGCTGTGCGGCACCGGCCTCATCCAGTTCCTGAGTCAGCGCCAGATAGCTGATGGAGATGACATGCATGCCCAGCTGCTGCGAGCGCTCCCGGTCCGCGAAGGTGTAGAGCTGCTCCACAAAGCCCAGAGGATGGTGGGTCTGCTTCTCCACCCAGGCACGCAAGCTGGCCTGCAGCGAGCGGTGGTTGCTGGTAAAAGGCCCGGCAGGCAAGGCTTGCCCGGACCCGGTGGTCAGGATACGGGGCTGGCCACCCGTGACGGCAACCAGCACTGCCACCAGATCGGCCTGCACGGAATGCAGTTCGGAATTGTTCAAACCACTCAAAAGCTATGAAGACGAGGACAGGGAGGAAGAGCAAATTCTAAGGTGAGGCAGCCCCTGTCCACGGCTTATCCGGACTCTTCCCCGAAAAGGTCAAGGAATCGCCCTGCGAGAGCAACTCGGGCGCTTGCACCAAAGGCATGTTCATCGACCCCGTGGCGATGGCCACCTGATTGCGCCCCCTATGCTTGGCCCTGTAGAGCGCCGCATCTGCGCGCTTGAGCAGATCGTCCTCGGTTTCGCCCGGCTCCCAGAGCCCGACCCCTAGAGAAATGGTGAAACGCCCGACCTCGGGATCAGCGCATTCCGCCACGGCACAACGAATGCGCTCTGCCAGGCCCGCGGCCACACTGAGGCTGGCATCCGAGAGGACGATCAGGAACTCCTCTCCGCCCCAGCGCACTGCATGGTCATAGCGACGAACCTTGCCGGAAAGCACATGTGCCACCATCTTGAGCACGCGATCTCCGGCGACATGACCAAAGCGGTCGTTGACCTGCTTGAAAAGATCGATATCGCCCAATATCACGCCATAAGGTCGCAGCTGGTTCTGAGCCTGGAGCTGGTTGCGCTTGAGCTCGGTCTCGCCTGCATGGCGGTTGAGCAAGCCCGTCAGCTTGTCGCGGTTTGCGCGCTCGCGCAACTCCATCTCTCGCTGCACCATGCGACTGATGTCCTTGGATGCCCCTACATAGTGGCTGATCTGCCCTGACTCGTCGCGCAGAGCTGCAATGCTCTGCTCGGCGTAGTACACGCCGCCGCTTTTGTGACGGTTGATGAAGGTGGCGCGAAAATTGTGGCCAAGACTCAATGCTTCCTGCAACTGGGCATAGAACTCCGGCTCATGCAGGCCCGAGCGCAGCATCTCGGTGGGTTGGCCCAGCAGTTCCGCCGCGCTATAGCCCGTGAGAGCTTCAAAAGCCTGGTTGACAAAGACGATGGTGGAGTCGCGATCCGTGATCAAGATGCCGTCATTGGCCGCATTCAATGCCCTGGCGAGCAGCGCGCGCTCCTGCTCGGCCCGCACACGCTCCGAAATATCGCGCTGCACCGCCACAAAATGCCGAATGACGCCCTTCTCATCACGCACGGGGGAAATATTCCACTCCACGTGGTAGGTGCTGCCGTCCTTGCGGTAGTTCACCACACTGCCCTGAAATGGCAGGCCTTGCTCCAGAGACTCATGCAAACGCAGCAACACCAGTTGATCCGTCAGCGGCCCCTGCAACATGCGCGGCGAGCGGCCCAGAAGCTCTGCTTCGGTGTATCCAGTCATCTCGCACATGGCTGCATTGCAGTACTCGATGACAGCGCCCTCTCCAGCCAATCTGGCATCGGTAATCATCACTGCGCAAAAGGACTGAGCCATGGCGATCTCCAGCAACTGGCCGGTGATCGTTCGCTTTGCGATGGCATTGGCACGAATCATGTTTGAACCTCGAGCGCGCTGCAGTCGTGAAGGCTCATTATTCGTTACTTTGCGTCACTTGCGTATACCAAAAACACAGCATCTCAGCTTGTCCACGCCGAGCTGCCCTCAGCGGTGCAGCCACCAGGTCATAAACCGGAAATTTCCGGGCTTTTCCCGCGGGCTGAGCTGCCCGCGCCCGCCCCCCCGCGCATCACCCATGGTCAGGGACATCAGCAGCTCAAACTGCAATCAGATGGCAGCTGTCAGCCTCGGGCCGACCGCAATGGCTACAGCCCTGATCGCCTGAATCACCAGTAAGAATGCTGGTGATGATTGGCACCTGCTACGGCTAGTACAGATGCCGGCCCTCGAACTTCGGACTCCAGCCCTCCAGCGCATGAACGAGCTGGCTATCTTTCAGGACAGCACGGCTCGTCTTCCGGCCGCGTCGTGACAGCCCAGCCCTGCCAGGGCGGCCCGGCCAGGGTGGCCCGGACCGGGTGGTCCGCGCGTTGTGATTGCAGGAACAAAATGAGCTTGATGCTGTGTCAGCAGCGGACGCAGCACCTGCAGCTCAATCTACAAAAATCGAGCATGGTGGGGCGTCGGGAGCGACAAGACGTCGAGATGGCTATTGCCGCTGCCTTGCTTGCTATTTGCCCATGGCGCCTTTCGACATTCCTTCCTTATCCATGGCGTCCTTGCTCATCTTGTCCTTGCCCATGTGGTCCCTGGAGGATTCTCCATGCTTCAGGGCAGTTGCAGCACAGCCAAGACCATAGGCTTTCAGCCTGTTTCTCGAGGGTTCACAGTCCCTCTTCTTGAACGACAAGACTGTCGAGGATTCACAACTGAACAAAGCTGCAGCTTCCAAGCCTGCGAAGGCTGACTGGCCGGCCACTCTGCTTCCAGCAACTGGGCTCGCTTAGACGACGGCATCAGAAACGCCTGGTTAGGCGAGCGCTTCAGGCTTGAGCGGGTAAAGGCGGATTGTTCAGATTGCCATCAGCTTCGCGATCAATGATTACCCGACAACCGTGGTGCAAACCTGTATCGCTTTTGGGGCGATGCAGCTCATTCATAAGCTGCTTGACCCGGCTGCGCACTGGTTTTCCTCGACAGCTGCGAGCCGCAGAGATCGGCCCCAGAGACATGTCTATTGGGTGACGCGGCCTGAGCTACGCATGGCCGGCATCGTTGACATCAATAGAGATTGAAAACCACGTAGTTACAGCTCTGCTTGGAATAAACCGCTTCGTTGAACTGTTTACAGCAAGTCAACCAAAAGGAGATTCCATGACCCGCCTCGTTTTCCTTGCCGCCCTGAACTCGGTGCTGCTGGCGGCCTGTGCCATGACATCCGGGACCCAGGCACAGATGCCAGCCTCCGCCATCAATGGTGTGCTCGCTGGCCCCAATCAGATGACGCTCTATGTCTTCGACAAGGATGCCGCAGGTTCCGGAAAAAGCGTGTGCAACGGCGTCTGCGCCACGAACTGGCCTCCGTTGATGGTGGCCTCAGGCAGCGCTGCTAGTGGCGACTGGAGCGTCGTGATCCGCGACAGCGGCGACAAACAATGGGCCTACAAAGGCCGTCCGCTCTACTACTGGTCCAAAGATGCCAAGCCAGGAGACAAGACGGGAGATGGCTTTCTCAACAACGCCTGGCACACAGCCCGACCCTAAGAGTCCAAGGTCCGAGCATTGAAAGGAAGAAACAATGAACCGCAGAAAAATAAAGCTCGCAGCGGCTTGCATCATGGCGCTGCCCCCGGTGTTCCTCCAGGCTGCAGAACCTGAAGTGACGGCACCCGAGGTGGTCCAGGCTCTGGAGGGCACCTTTGGCGTGCACCAGGGACAGCGCCGCAATCACATCAAAGGAAGCTGCGCGATCGGCGAATTCGTCGGCACCTCTGAGGCGGCCGGCTACTCGCGCTCCATCTTGTTCACAGGCAAAGTCGTTCCGGTAATCGCCCGCTTCTCTCTGGCAGGCGGCAATCCCAAGGCCCCTGATGCCGCCAGGAGCGCACGTGGCATGGCGCTGCAATTCAAGCTACCGCAGGGGCAGTTGCAGCAGATGTCCATGTTGAACACCCCCATGTTCGGTGCATCCAGCCCCAGGACTTTCCTGGATCTGACTTTGGCCCAGCGCCCGGATCCCGCCACCGGCAAGCCAGATCCGGAATCGCTCAGCGCATTCAAGGCGTCCCATCCCGACAATCATGCCCAGGCGCAATATTTGGCCAGCCACAACCCGCCGGATAGCTACACCCACAGCGCATTCTTTGGAATTCACACCTTCAAGTTCATCAACGCACAAGACAAGGTGACGCCGGTGCGCTGGCGCTTCGTGCCGCAGGAGGGTGAGAAGTCTCTGAGCAACGAAGCATTGAAGACGGCAGATGCCGACTTCCTGGAGAAAGCCTTGATCGACAGCACGGCGCAAAAGCCGGCTCGCTGGGACATGCTGGTGACTATAGGGCAGCCAGGCGATCCACAGGACGACCCTACGCAGCCCTGGCCCGCACAGCGGCCCGAGTTCAAGGCCGGTACATTGACGATCACCAGTGCTTCGCCTCAAAAAGCATCCATGTGCGAGTCGATCAACTTTGACCCGATGGTCATGGCCGACGGCATTGCGCCGACCAATGATCCCGTGCTCCGCTTTCGCTCCCAGGCCTATGCTGTGTCATTTGGCAAGCGCTTGAGCGGTCAATGAATTCCAGGGTCACCTCGAACGGATCAAGACATCCGGGCATCCGAGACTGCGGCCGGCAGACCTTGCAGTTCGCGGCCGAACCAGCCTGTGTGCTCTGCGCTGCGTACATCCGGCAGAGTGCATAGGGCGAATGCTCGTCTCCTGGCCTCCCTGGCTTTTCAGCATGCGACGACCGAGAACATATGGGTCTTTATAGAATCGGGCATGGATATCGACAAGATCAAGGGCCGTCTGGCCTTTCTGCAAGAAGCGGAAAAGCTCAAGAGCGTGCTCCGAAGCGCGCGCACATCGACAGGCAGGACGGAGAGCACCGCCGAACATACTTGGCGTCTGTGCCTGATGGCGATGACATTCGAGGACGAACTGGCCGGCATGGACATGCTCAAGCTGCTGAAAATGTGCCTTGTGCATGATTTGGGCGAAGCGATTCACGGAGACATTCCTGCCATCGAGAAAGACCAGCATCCTGACAAAAGCGAGCAGGAAAAGGCCGATCTCCTGCATCTCACACGCTCGCTCGATAAGTCGCACCAAGCCGAGATCCTTGCGCTTTGGCAGGAGTATGAGGATGCCGCATCGCCCGAAGCCAAAGCCGTGAAGGCACTGGACAAGCTGGAGACCATTCTTCAGCACAACCAGGGAGCCAACCCGGCCGACTTCGACTACGGGTTCAATCTGACCTACGGTCAGAAGCACACCAGCGCCGAACCTCTGTTTTCATTGATGCGCAAAATCCTCGACGAAGGCACACGCCAGAGAATTGCCGAAGCCTCCCGCAATCCTGGCCAGTCGCTCTAGGCCACCGTCAAGCGACTGCCAGCAAGGCATTTCTTGTCTGAGAGTGAGTGTTGCAAAGCAGCCCTTGCTCGTCGCAATCGAGCTGCTGCATCGTGCCCGGATGAGCAGCAGCGTACGGGAATCGACGATCACAGAAGTTGGAATGGTTTGACTGCTCCCCAAAACCTGACTCTTTGATTTTTCATGCGACGTCGGTCGAGCACAGCCGCGGCTTTGAGCCAGAAGCTTGCGGCCGCAAACCTCAGCCTCTGGACAGATATGCAGCAGCACCATCGAATCGAAACGTCAGCAGCACTCCTACCTGGTAAACGCATGATCTTTGTGGGCTTCGAGCCGTCCGTCGAAGTGAAGACCTGACGCCAGCCTTCGGGCCTCGCTGCCCGTGACCCGCTCAAGCATGCCGGTCATCTCCTTGCTCAAACTTGGCCAGACAAGAGCAGCGCTCGCAGCTTGCCTGCAGAAAGCATGCCGCCTGCGTCTGGCGAAGATGTCGCATAACTTAGCGGGGAACCTGTGATTCGGAGATTGCATTGCTGGCCGCCGAATCAAGGCAGACTTGGCTTTTCGCAGGAGTCTCAGCACTCGGCTCACCGGAATGCCAGAAGGCTCTCACAGTATCGAGCATGGCGGGCTTTCGCTGCGGCGGCGCTGCCGTGATGCTGCCAAGGCTGATGAATCCGGCCAGATACTCGGTGGACTCTATCCCCAGTTCAGCACAAAGTAAAACGTCGAAGCAGCGCTCTCCGCTGAGCATGATGGCACCAAAGCCGAGTTGATGCGCGGCATTCAGCAGGTTGCCCAGTGCTGAGCCGGCTGCCAGCCATTGTTCACGCTCCGGCACCCGCATGCGCAGCTTGGGCGACATGATGAAAGCGAGCAAAGTCGGGCTGCGTGTAGCGTGCTCACGCGCACGCCTGAGGTCCTCAGTGGAGGCTAGAGGGTCGCGGCGCAATTTCTCCTGTTCGAATAAATCTGCCAGCCGCGCTCGAGAATCCGCGGGAAACACCAGCACACGCCAAGGATGTAGACCACCATGATCTGGTGCGCTCAACGCCGCCTCGATCATCAGGTCGATCTCCTGGCTGTCCGCTCCCGGAGCCTCAAGTCGCTTCGGTGAGACGGAGCGTCGATCCAGAAGAGGGGCAATCGCCTTTCTACTGTTCGAAACCGCAAATACATGCTTGAGGGTGGAAATGGCCTCCGACAAGCCTTGGGCCCAGACAACGACCTTCTCGCCTTCAGTCGTGAACCCCCGAAAGACTGTCCCGGTTTTCACCAGGGAACAGCCGTACTCGCGTTCGGCTTCTGCCACAGCTTTCTTCAGCTGCGCTTGAGAGATTTGACATGCAATTGCTGCTGCCGCCCAGTCCTGCTCCCGATGGAGGGACAACAGGTAGGAAATGTGATCTTGCTTCACTAAAGCCCTCTACTAAACATGATCGTCGCGAAGTACGAACAAGGCATTGATTATTCGAACCAGCTTATGAGCGGTGATCTGGGCGAGCCGTGTTCGTCATGTCTTTGCACATAGAGCGCACACCTTCTTAAATCGATGTCTGTCCTTGCAAAGCCGCGCCTGCTTGCGCAAATCTTTGAGGGGAAGATGGGACGTTCAGTCTGCAGCCCCTGAATATCGAACCAAGGGACGCAGCATGGGTTTGAGCGGATCAGGCGTGTTGTCCAATTCGGACAGCGCATCCGCCTGTTCATACAAAGCAGCAGTCACGCCCGGTGAGTACGCCTGGTGCAGGTTGGCCACTTCAAGGCGGGTATACAGAGCAGACGCGATGGCCTTGCGGTGCTCTGGCCGCTCGAGATGGAGCCCCCAGATTGACTCCTCCAACAGTATTTCCAGCACTTGCAGCCGCTCTTCAACGTTGAGCTTTTCGCTTCCCATATAGGTCTCAATTCACATAAGCACAAGAGTTCGGGAGACAGTGGCAGATGGAAGCAGGAGGAGCCGCTGCGCGCCAACTAGACGAAGTCTGCCATGCCAGCCTTCGTTATATTTAAGTATATATTACGAAGAGATGAGCCACCCACTGAATATGGTGGGTGAGAATTGGGCAGCACTGCTTGCTCATGGTTTGCGAGAAGCAGGCCAGCGTTTCTGACGGAATTGATGCGATGCCTTCAGCGCCCTGCCCTCGTGGTGACGGGGAGGCGATGAGCGTTAAGCGATGAAACCCGTACTTGAGCCGCAGCACGAAGCTCAATGCCATGAGAGATTCTTTGCACTACGCCACTGCGTGCAAGTGCCTGTGCCGTCAGCCTACCTAGCTGCTATGGACCAAGGCGACCAGCTTGTCCAGATCGGCTTGACATGCCCTAAGAGCATGTTGCTCGATACGCCTATACAGAGCAATCACCAGATGCCCCGTTTCAGTGAGCTCCGTACCACCTCCATGAGAGCCGCCCGTCGATGTGATCACCGCCGGCTTATTCAGCGCATGATTGATGCCATCGACCAGCAACCAGGCCCGGCGGTAGGACATGCCCAGGGATTTGGCTGCCGCAGCAATGGATTTGGTTTCGTTAATGGTCTCCAGGAGTTCGATTTTCCCAGGGCCGATGGCAATGATGTCACCGGCCATAACACGCATGCGCAGCTTCACTTGTGGTGAAGCGAGATTGGAGCGTGAAGGTGTATTGGACATGTGGTTTGAAAACGCAAGATGTGAAGTTACTGAAGGCTCAGCGTAACCACGTCGCCCTGGGCGGAACTATTTCGGCACAGCACGGATTATGACGATGGCTGAAGCCTCAAGTCCGAAGCATCAGCGTAGTCAACAGGCTCGGTTCATATGGTCGGAGTGCCAAAACCGCTGAACATCGAGGCTGAATGCGCGGCAATAGGCCTTCAGCTCTTTTGCGTGAGCCCTGACCGCGGACTTTGCCGTGAATCATTTGCTCGCTCGTGACTGCGCAGCCCCCGGAGCCGTGGCTCAGCTGAGCGCTGTGAAATGATGGCCGACAGGCCGCGACGTGACCATCAGCAGCTCCAATCGCGGCAAAGCCGTCTCCTGGCACAGGACTGCATTGTGTCGATATGCGACAGCCGCAAAACCAGCCCTTGTTGCCAATCGACTCTGCGATCTGCTGATTCCAGCGCTTCACTCCATATCGGAGCCTGTGACGCCGCATACTGGAGCAAATTGCAGGCTCTGCAACCTCGAGCTTGGCAAACGTGCCTCCCTGGCGCCTTTTGGCTCCAGGTTGTCGAGAACCGGCAGCTACCATGAGCTGCGCACACAGACATTAGCTTTAGCATTGGCATGGCTTGTAAACCCAATCTGCCTGCAATAGGCTTTGATACCTCCTGTCAACATCTGTGAAGTGCGCATGGCGGATCATCACAGCCCAATTCAGGAGGCTCGTCCCTGATGACGCGTGCGATGTCAGCGGCGGTGTGTATGGGTCGCGCGCAAGGAGACTCTGATGTCTCATTTCTCGTTCGCTCGTTCGGCCAGCCTCGTCGCGCTGGCAGTGATTCCTATGGCATCCTGGGCCATCCACGGCACCGAAGGTGTCGAGTGGGGAGCACCGCCTCCGGTTCTCGCCAAAGGAGCCAAGTTCGCGGTACTCCTAGGTGATCCCAATCAACCCGGCCCCTATGTGGTGCGTCTGTCCGTGCCCGCCGGCTATCGCGTCTTGCCGCATTGGCACAGTCAAGCCGAGAACGTGACCGTCATTTCGGGCACGGTCATGATCGGGATGGGCGACAAGTGGGACTCGAAGGCACTCAAAGTCCAAAAAGCCGGCAGCTTCGGTTCGATTCCGGCCAAGGCCAATCACTTCGCCATGTTCAAGGTTCCAACAGTGATCCAGATCCACGGGGAAGGCCCATTCGACCTGAACTACGTCGACCCGGCAGATGATCCGCAGAAGGCGCACAAGTAAATCCAGGTTGCACACCCAGCGTGCTCTCGGCGGAGCCGCTGGCGTGCCCCCTCGCACAGGGCAAGCGCATCAGGAACAGGTTGGCAGATGCCATCGCCCCCGGTCAGCATCGTAGATACAAGGCATTTGACATTCTCATGATGTCAGGGTTGAGACTTGACTCACAACCTTGAAAGGAGCATGCAATGACTGCTTTTCGTGTGACCGACATGACATGCGGTGGCTGCGCGGGGCGCATCAAACGATCAATTGTGGCCATGGATGACAAGGCCTGCATCGAGTTTGAGCTCAAGGAGCGAACCGTGCTTATCTCGGGAACCGCA
Organism: Comamonas sp. F1-6; assembly: GCF_039581415.1. Lineage (NCBI taxonomy): Bacteria > Pseudomonadati > Pseudomonadota > Betaproteobacteria > Burkholderiales > Comamonadaceae > Comamonas > Comamonas sp. F1-6. Next base: position 1,855 of record NZ_JBCPWN010000021.1, on the reverse strand, counting down.
TCTGACGCCGAGTTTGCAGAGGCCATCCAGGATGCGGGTTATACGCCTGAGCTGATTGAACCGCCCCCCGCCCTGGCAGGCAATGCAGGCCCAGATACTGCTCGATGCAAATGTCGGGCGCCACATCCCGGTGTTTCATGCTGCGGTGGCGATGATGCACCCTCATGAGCGGCTCGGGTAACGAGGAGACCGATTGAGCCAGGGATCTCGCCAGAGCGATCGGTTCACCCTCCTGAAGTGCTGGTGCATCCAGCGTGCTCGTCATTTGCTGGAACTCCCGGCGCTTCACACTGCGATTGCAACCCCGGTGATCTCCGATGGATGCAATGAAAGCGGCCTGAAAGCCAGGCTTTCATTTTAGGAAGCAGGCGACAGCACGATCTGGGCATGGATACGGAATGCCACGAGCAGCATTCCGACCCATTGCCCAGTTTTTCCTCAAGGCGCCAGAACCAGATCCTTGGTGGTCACACTGTTGGCGGTTGTCAGCGTCACTGCTGGCGCAGTGGTCTGAGTGGTGTAGCCGGCAGTGCTACCCAAGATGTTGTACTTGCCAGCGGCAGCGGTGTCTGCAGTGAAAACCAAAGGTCCGCTTGCGACGTAAGGCGCCTTGTTGGGCGCCAGCAATGGCAGATTCAGGTTGTAGTTTGCATTGGCGGGATCAACCAAAGTCCATGCAACATCAAGCCTCTGACCTGCACTCAGCACTTGCTGGGCATTCACATCAGCATCTGTCAAAGGCGTATTGGATGTGTTTGTCACCTTGCCCGCAACAGTCGCCGAAGCAGATGCAGGCAGCGGAATGGGGGCCGTCGATGCGTTGAGCGTGGTAGTGCCTGCAGCGATAGAGACAGGAACGCCAGTCACTGCGGCGGTGGTCAGGTTCTGGCCTGCAACGACGACGGTGTAGTTGGTGTTCTCCGGCAGGTAGGCCAGTACGAACTTGCCTGTGGTGGCGTTGGGCACGGTGGCGCGCAGGTTGTTGTCCGGGTCACGTGTGGACACCACGACGCTGGAGGCCAGAGCGGGATCCACATAGCCCACAATTGCTGTAGTCAACCGCTTGATGACGGCCACCACGGGTTTGAGGTTGTAGTTGCCGGAGTTACCTGCCTTGACAATGGACTTGCAGGCATCGAAGTCCAGAACCATATCGGCGACCTGGCCGCCGGTGACATTGAAGTTGGCCTTCAGCTTGAAGCCGCTTTGTTGGCCGCTGGGAGTGGTCAGCGCGATCTCGTTGGTCGAACCCGACAGCACCAGTGCATTGGCCAGCGGATTGGCAGATGTCGGGTTGGAAGGATTGTCAGCCAGCACCAATCGGACCTGCTGGTAGTTGCCGGCTGGCAGCGGAAGCGAGCCCAGCTCTTGCAGTACACCATTGGTCAAACCGAGCAGGTCAATGCGCTGGGCAGGAATCGTCAACTCGCTCCAGCCAGAATCGGTGGTACCTGCCGTGGCGCTCTGATGCACGCGGATTTTGGTGACAGTGACATAGACATGGTCATAGCCACACGCCGGAGCGTCGGTCATGGCCAGCTTGAGCGTGCCTTGCTGTGGGGTGCTATCGCCACCACCACCGCCGCCACATGCTGCCAGGCCGGCAGCAATCAAACCCAAACCCGTCCAGCACAAGGCCTTGGCAGATCGGAATCCATGCAAGTTGCTCATACCTTACCTTTTTGAAAATAAAGACAGCGCAATGCTAGGAGTGCCCTTGGATACAGTGTTACGACTCGTAGACCCCGCATTCGAGCCAATCTCTGAGCAGATCCAATCATGCTCTACCTTCGGTAACAAAGCCATGGAAACCTGCCTCCATATGCCACAGTCATCGCCGAAAATAGAACATGGC
>NZ_JBCPWN010000020.1:0-108071 GCF_039581415.1 Comamonas sp. F1-6 | reverse complement strand
CAGCTCTTCCGGCGGCATCTTGATCAGCTTGGGGTAGGCGTTGTTGTGGGCCTTCCAGCGCCGAAGGAACGTGTGGCATACGCACTTATGGACTGTGTGGATCGGTGATTCATCGGTCATAGCACTATTGTCTTAGAGGAGGCGTGGCATCGACCGGTTGAATCCTCTGCCACTAGCCGTCATTCGATCATTGACCTCTCGCGCTAACGCTGAATGCAGTCTTCAAATTCTTTAGGCTTGCACAAAAGGATTCGTTGGCTTAGCCGCTATCATTCCTGAAGCGAAGTCTTTTTTGAGTGACAACGTCATATTGTTTCTTGTCTAAAGCTATTGAGGGCTCAACTCTATGGTTACTTGGGGCGCATTGATTGTTGGACTGCTGGCATTTATGGCGTGGGCTTTTGCCTTGTTTCGCGGGTTACTGGCCGCCATAGTGACTCAACGCATCAACGCATCAACGCACTCATCGCCATTGCAGTCTATTGGCTGTCTCTTGCTGTATTAGTGCGCTCAGTTTGGTTGGTGGTGATCCAGTTTGCTAGCCATCTGTATGCAATCAACCCATTGTTTTGGGGTGCGGCTCAACATAGCGCCTTGGCATGGGTGTCAGTCGTTGGTAGTTGCCTTTCCGTCGCTATCGGACTTATCTTCGCTTTTGAGTTTTCATGGCGAGTTTGGGCTCATGCACAAAGTCCCAACACCTTTACCTAGTCAGCCTGTTAGCGACTGCCTGCCCCACCTCATGAACAGTCCTTTGCCGTTTGCTGTTACTGGCCAAAGCTCGTCGGTTATATGGTTGCCAGACAGGTGCCCGACTTCAGAAGCTCTGCTCTATTATGGAACGAGTTTATTGGGTGCATGAAGGCGAAAACGCTGAAAGCGAGCACCTTCAATGTTTACTTCTCCGTCAGGCTGGAAGCCTAGCCTGAAAATTCCTTTGATTCTTGTCCTTGAGGATGGAAGCAAAATTGTGATTGATTCTAGCCTTAGAGAGGTGAATGCCCGTTTAACGATCTCGTGATAAATTACTTTTCCACTCCCCCAAAAATCAGGGTGAAGCACTAAAGCCAGGTCAGCATCACCTTTCTCGTACTGCAAGCCACCCCAACCAGCAAATTTCTGATTAATTAGAAATGCCCACGGACCGTAGCCATATTGTTGCCACTGTGCGTCTTTTTGCTGGACCCATTCTTTTGCCTTCGAAAGATCGAAATTTGCACTTCCAAGCGGCATTTGCCGTAGCACATCGGGATTGTTGTTGAGCGAAATGATGTCTATCAGGTCGATTTCTGTAAGGCGCTTGAATTCCAAGGTCATGCTGAAGCTAAATATGTTTGTCTATCGACTCGCAATAGCATATCAAAGCGGTGCTGGCTGGCTGCTGCGTCTTCAACTGACAGGCAGCTCTTGGTGGTTTGCAGGGCAGCGCTCATTGGGAAAGCCATATCGGCCTGGAGTACACAACAGAGGGCACGTCCTCATCAAGCATCATCACTATACGGCTTGCGCACTACACCTGACATTGTGTTTTTGTGTGTGCGTGGCCAGTATTCGTTCAGCGTGTCAGTCACCTCTATGACTGTGAGAGTTCCCTCAACCGGGGTGGCTTCTGGATGTTCCTTTTTAATCATCTCCTCGGAGCAGAGGTGCCTGGTGGTGCGCCACTTACCGAGCTTGTCTTGAAAGCGCCAGTTGTAATGATGTTCGATGTGAATGTGAACCCCATTTTATGCTGTTTATTTATACAGCATTAGAGAAATCCGACTTGCTAGTCTGTACGTATGTGCAACCGCAACTACACCCCGTCAGAGATCAAGATTGAGCGCCACTTTCTCATCGGCCGGGAGTTTCAGGGCTGGAGGAGGAATAAGCGCAACAGTAGCGTAGCGGCTGCGCCGACAATATTGGGCGCTATGCGCCTGAGCCGTCTTTTCCTTTGCACAACTGTGCTGTTACTCAGTCTGGTCTCGTTGATGCTGGTGCGCACGATGTGGACCGACTGGCAGGACGTGCGCCGTGCTGAATTCGGACTGGAGGCGATGGAGCTGGCCTATGCTGCCATGAAGGTCGCAGAACATGCCTCGGCCGAGCGAGGTCCTGCTATCCCGGTACTCAACGACCCGCCCTCGGACGCTTTGCGCAAGCGCTTGACGCAGTTCCAGTTGGAGACCGATGCGGCCTTCGATGTGGCGCTGACGCGGCTGCGCCGACGTGAGGAAGCCGAGCTGCTGACTGCCCTGCTGGTGTTGGAGCGGGCGCGCACGCAGATGCAGGCAGCCCGGCAAGAACTTGAACGGGTGGCGGTCCTTCCCCAGGCTGAGCGCGCGGCCGTCGATAAACGCCGCACCCGTCAGGTCATCGACCAGATGTTCGAAGTCGTCGACACGGTGCTAGAGGCGATTACCCTGCTGTCGGCCAGTGCCGAGCGAAGCCATCCCAGCCTGTCGCTGCCGCTGGTCGGCGCGCGCTACGCCGCTGAGCTGCGCGAGCATGCTGGCCGCTTGGGCTCGCAATTCACCGCACCGCTGGCAAGCGGTTCGCCGCTCGGCCCGCAAGAGCGCGACGGCATTCCTCGAATGCTCGGCCGCATCGAGCAGCTCAAGGCTCTGCTGGATGTAAAGGCGCGCACCAGTCTCTCCGATCCGCGCATTGACGCCGCGCTGCAGGCCCAGCAGGAACGCTATTTCGGTCAGAGTTTGCCCTTTATCGCCGAGATTACCGCTCGAGGCCTTGCAGGCCTGCCCTATGGCATGGACTCGGCACAGTTTGTCTCCCGCCATGTCCCGGGGATGCGCAGCATCGTCGATCTGCGCGACACTCTGCACGAGGTAGGCCGCGAACAGACGCTGGAGAAGGTGGCGGCAGCCTGGCGGCGGCTGCGCGTCAACGCGCTGATTGGCTGCTGCATCCTGGTGCTGGAGGTTGGCGTTTTCATCACGCTGCGCCGCCGTGTGCTGTCGCCGCTGCTGCTCATCACCCAGCATATGATGGAACTGATGCGTGGCCGGCTGAACCGACAGCTACCCGCAGTCCAGCGCAGCGACGAGATCGGCGAGCTGCAGTCCGCGGTGCATGCGTTGCAGGCCAGTCTGCAACGAACCCAGGAGCTGGAGGCCGAGCGCGAAACCCTTATTACCGAGCTTCGCCAGCTCAGCCACAGCGACCACCTGACCGGGCTGATGAACCGCCGCGCCTTCGACGATCAGGCGCCGGCCCAGCTGGCCCAGGCCGAACGTCATCGTTGGCCGCTAGCGCTGATGCTGTTCGATTTGGACCATTTCAAGCGCATCAACGATCAGCATGGTCACGAGACCGGCGACCAGTTGCTACAGCATGCGGCGCAACTCGCGCAGGCCCAACTGCGCAGAGGCGATCTGCTGGCCCGCTATGGCGGCGAGGAGTTCATCGCGCTGCTGCCCGATTGCGATGACAAAGCGGCACTGGCCCTGGCCGAGCGCTTGCGCCAAGCCCTGCAGCAGCCGCTGCACCGGCCCGACGGCAGCATGCTGAACCTGAGTGCCAGCTTTGGTCTTGCGGTGCAGCCGGCTGGTCTCCAGTCCTCGCTGCCCGAACTCTTCAGCCGTGCCGACACCGCCCTCTACGCAGCTAAGGCCAAAGGCCGCAACCAGGTGCAGTTGGCTCTCTGAGCAGATCAAGTTATGGTCACAAAGCCGTAAAAAGCCATCTCTGATGACCGTTTGGATCGGCGATTCGTCTTTCATGGAGCACAGACTTTTGGTGCCGAGTGCTCATTTCATCTCGCGCTTCAATAATTGAACTCACTGCTGCATGAGTTACTTGCAGCACTAGAGGATGGCTTTGACCTCTAAGTGACCTGATGGCATGTATTTCCTCTCTCACGCTTTGGACTTTTCCAAGTAGACGCAGGTCTCTTATGAATGCGAAATTGTTTTCGCCAAGGTGGCTGACGGGAAAGACGCCCAGACCCCTCTAGGCAAATACCGCCAGTAGCGCGCTGTCGTGAAATTCACCAACGATGCGTGGGCGTAGTCCTTGAGTGTCGAACCAGCTATACAGCTTCAGGCGCTAGGCGGAGTGATTAGTCGGCAGCAGCACTGATAAGTCGTTCAGCTTGCTAGGAAAGCCTTAATGCTAACCCTTGCCGATCATGTGCGAGTGCCTGGACCATTCAACATACGCGTCTGCCAGCCGTTAGTTGGTAAGTCGTAGGATAGGGTTGTGCAGTGCAGGCTGACTCGCCTGCACTAGGCACCGACGGTGCAGGGCCAGCTCGCCCTGAAACTGCTCAAACTCACCCTCATGGCACACCAAACGCAGGTTCGTTGATACAACTATCGACTACCGTAACGTGTGTGCAAATAGTTTAGAAACACTATTTGGAAGGTCTACCGCTAGGGGGCAACCTTGCCACTCGCTGCTTCACGCACTTCATTGGGGATGACCTGGCCCAACTGGAAGTTCTCTTCGGCGCGAGAGAATGTGGCTATGTGCATCTGTAGGCCGGCGGCGCGCAGGGCACCGACTTCGGCCTGTTCCTCGGGGGGCGGCGATGTCCTCACAGACGATGCGGTTGGCCCCACTGCCTGCGCTAGGCCGGGCAGGGTAGGGGCCTCACGCTGATTCAAAATGCTTAGCCGAGAGCGTAGTTGCTGGAAGCGTTGCAGCAGGTGTTGGTCAACCAAGCGCTGCGGTGCGGGCTGATGCGGACAGAGGCCCATTGGGTGGTGGCTTGTACATCGGCTAGGAATACCGCGGGCAGCAGGTGCTGCGCCCCTAGCTAGCAGGCTGCGTGCAGCACGGGCTGGTCGTGCAGGTGCAGGTCGTTGCGCAGCCATACCAGGCCGTGCTCATAGCTTCGCTCCGGGTGAAGGCTGCGGTTTGCGTTGGCAGCGGCAACATTCGGAGCAGTACTTAACCTATTCCCACATCTGGGCCCACTTTTTGCGTCAGGCAAACGGGTACCCCCAGCACGGGCAGGGCTTAGTTGTCAGTGTGGTGCATAGTGCGCTTCCAGTAAGTTTATCCGGCATGGGCGAGCAGTGCCATATGGACATGGCGGGCCAAGCTGATGCCGCTGAGCCAGGCGCCTTCCACGGTGCCGTTGTGCAGCCAGTCACCGTACATCCCCAAACTGGCAGCCGCGTCCCACCAGGAGCCCATGTTCAGCGGGTTGGCCGTGTCGGCATAGCGCCAGCGGTGGGCCGTCGCCTGCACGCTGGCCGGATCGGGGCCGCCCAGTTTCGCAAAGGCCTTTAACAGGACAGTTGTTACCGAGGCTGCGTCGTCTTCCACATGTGCCTCGCTCCATCTGCCGCTGGCGTGCAACAGCCAGGTTTCGGGGCCGATGCGCCCGGGCTTGCTGCTGTCGCGCGCAATCCAGTGCAGGGGGCTGTGCTCGACCAAGCAGCCGTCCACCGGCAGTGGCACCGGCTGGGCGCAGCGCACCATAACCGACCAGCAGGCGCGCATCCGGGTATTGTTTGACAGAGTGGTGGCTTCAGAAGACACGCCAGCCAGCAACTGCGCGGCCTGCGGTGCGGGCACAGCCAGCAGTAAGGTTTGGTAGCGCAGGGACTCGATGCCGTGCTCGAGGCTGCGCAGCAGCCAGCCATCGCCCGTATCGGCCTGCAATGGCTCGATGGTGGATTGCCATTGAAAGCGTACCGGGTTGGGACTATCCGTCATGCAGCGCACCGAATGTGCAGCAGGCGAGGTCATGCGCGGAGTGCCGACAAAGCGCGGCCCGGCGCTGGTTTGAAGCATGAAGCTTTGCCCATCGTAGCTGCCGATGCGGGCGGACCATGAAGCTACAGCCCCGGCTTGTTCCCACGTTGCTACCTGGACGCGGAAATCCGCATCGTGCGCCGTGAAGTACTGGGCGCCATGATCGCACTGCCAGTTCGCATCGCTATCGCTGCGGCGACGCGTGCTCATGCGCCCCGAAGGACCACGGCTTTTGTCAAACACATGCACCTGGTGCCCGGCATGGGCCAAGAACTGTGCACCGCTGAGCCCTGCCGTACCGGCGCCAATGATGGCAATGCGGTGGGCGGTGCTGCCCGCTGTAGGGTGAGAAGTCATCATTTCAATGGAGTGTCTGGCTGAGGTTGACTATCTGTGACTGGCACGAATGAGTCGGCTCACTGCGATGCAAAAGGCCGCGGTGCGAACTTCAAAGTCGTTTGAAAATGCTTGTACTTGGCGGCAATGGGCGCTATTGGGGCACCCGGATTACACGACTGAGATCTACGCCGAGACTTTGAGCCTTTAGCAGCAGCAAATGAAGTTGCTCCTCTGGGATGGACTTCTGGCGCGACAGCAGCCAAAAGTAATCCAGGCTACCGCCTATGACCAGAGAGGTCTGGTATTCGTCGTCTAGGCTGACAACGTTATAGCCGCCGTAAAACGGGCCAAAAAACGAGACTTTCAGTGCCGCTACATTGGAGGGTCCTAAAAATTGGGCTTTCCCCTCGGCTTCGCGCCATTCCTGCTTGCGTGCGTCAAATCCTCGATTCAGCACGGAAATGCTGCCATCCGCGTTGAGCTGATAACGTGCTGCCACTTGGATCAGATTTTTCTCAAAGTGGTGATCAATGCGGGCCAGCTCATACCAAGTTCCAAGATAACGATTGATATCGAAATGGCTCACCGGATCCACCCCACGAGGTACAGATACGGCGCAGCCCGATAAAGCCAGCTGGGTCCCGACAAAGACGGCCGCTAGCGCTGTAGCGCGCATGAAAGAGCTTCTTGAAATATGCATAAAGCGCCTCGATAGTGTGAAGTAAACAGAGACCACGGCAGGCTCTGCTGTACGAGATTCAGGCTGAATGGCAACAGTGCATCGGCGTATGCGCACTTGAAGTGCAGACGGCTGCGGGTGAGATCACATTCCGGTGACACGACGTACCGCCGAGAAATACCAGCTGTCGGGCAGGCAGCGCATGAGCTTTACCCAGCGGGTGAAGCGACGGGGAAAGTTCATTTCAAAATGCCCAAGCTTCCAGCCGCGCAAGATATGCTGAGCCGCTTCTTCAGAGCTGATGAGGGCTGGCATCTTGAAGCTGTTTTGTGCCGTTAACGGGGTATCGACAAAACCGGGGTTGATGATGGAGACGCCCAAGCCCCGAGGGTGCAGATCCAGATAGAGGTTCTCTGCCAAGTTGTTGAGTGCGGCTTTGGTGGGGCCATAGGCCAGCGACATGGGTAGTCCCCGGTAACCGGCTACACTGCCGACCAGAGCCAGGTGACCACGTCCCGCGTCCAACAGCATCGGTATGACAGCGTCCAGCAGTTGCAGGGCACCGACATAGTTGACCGCCAGATGCTGCTTCATCTCAAGCAGGTCGAAGGCTGTCGCGCGTTGCGGTCTGTACCTGCCTGCGCAATACAGTACCAGATCCGGCGCCCCTGCATAAGCTTTCACCGTCGCAGTGGCCTCAGCCATGGTCTCGGGCTGGGTGACATCCAGCGGCAGGACCAGAAAGCCGCTGCGGCCAAGGGTCAAGGAATGCAGGGCAGCTGCATCTCTGGCCGATACGATGACCCGAGCGCCTTGCGCATGTAGGGCCTCTGAGGTGGCTCGCCCTATGCCTGAAGAAGCGCCGACTATCCAGGCACATTTCCCTTGCCAGTGGGACAGCGGCGGATTGAGCCTTGCGTGCAGCAGCGACATCGCACTTACTCCTTGATGAAGGACAGAGTCACATCGCCCAGGTGAACACCGAATTTGCTCATGACAGCACGGTTGAGCATGGTCCGCGAATCCATCAGATACATCCAGTCATCCATACTCACGTTCCAGACCTTGCCGTTCACTGGCAGGGCCAGCACATAGTTCCAACGGAAGGCGTTGCCAGCCGTCTGGCCCTGAGCCTGCCCCACCACGTCGTCTGCGTTTCCGCTATAGCGGCCATCACCCAGATACTTCAGGTGCCAGATGCGTTGCTGCGTGCTGCCGTCGCTGTAGACAAAGTGCTCGTCGAGCACACCTTCGTCGCCGTTCCATTTGCCTGTCATGCGCACGGTGAAGCGCTTGACCACTTTTCCGGATCTATCCGTGAACAAGCCGTGAGCGGTCAATGGTCCGTTGAAGTATTGACGCAGATCCAGTTCTGGGCGCTCCTGGGCATATTCCTGCACAGACGGACCCGCGCAGCCGGCCAGCACTCCCATAAACGTCAGTCCTATTGCGGCGCGGCGCCAAGGCAGGAATGAGAAAGTACTTGCCATGGATTTCATTTCAGTCTCCAAGATTGGTGCAGGCGCTCGCCACGCCACAGGCAAGCTGAGGCCATCAGTTTGAACAGGCAGGGAAGGCCTCCATATGCCCATGCCAGTGCCTGCAAGCCGGCAGGGTCGGTCGTGCCGCTGCGGTATCCCATTGCGGCAAGAAGCGGCAGGCACAGTCCAGCTGCCAATGCCAGATTGAGCTTGGCAGCACAGGCCCACCAACCTAGATAGCGTCCCTCTGCAGAGCCTCCTTGGCCAGACTCGTGGATGACGCCGGTCAGTAAAGCCCCAGGCAGCGCCAGATCTGCCCCGAGGGCCAATCCGCTTGTCAGACAGATGATGGTGAAGATCCAGCTGTCGCCGGCCCCGAGCCAGGGGGTGATGGAAAATGCGACCACGCTCGCCAGCATGCCGGCGCGCCAACTGGGCGCCAGCCCCCAGCGCGAGACAGCCTTCACCCACAGTGGCAATCCCGCAGCGGCGGCACCGAAATAGCACAATAGAAGTAGTGGCTGCAGATCCGGCGCATGCAAGCGATCCATCACGAAGAACGGCAGCAGTGTGGCGGGTATTGCTGCTGCCACGCCGTTGAGCATGAATACAGATAGCAGTCTGCGAAAACTTGCGTCCGCCCATGGTGAGGGCATAGCAGGCTTGGTGTGCAGTTGCACGGTGGACGCCGGTATCGCACTGGACCGTCGCAGGCTATGCAGCCCTAGCAAGCCCAGGACAAGCGCCATCATGAGCACCATGCTGGTTGCATCAAAACCCAGCCAGGTGGGCAGCACGCTGGCGAGGAGTACGCCAGCGAGAGTGGAACCTTCGCGCCAAGCGGTCACGCGCGCGCGCCAATCAGGCTCACCTCCCCAGCGCGTGCCCCAGGCCTGGTGCAAGATGCTCACGGCGCTATAGGCCAGAGTGCAGAGCAGCAGGCTGGCAGCCAGCCAGCCCAGCAGACTGGCTTGGCTGGCGTTTGGAGGATGCCACAGCGCAGCGAAGCCCAATGCCATGAGCACGCTGCAGAGCACCGCGGCCAGCCATGCGGCACGCAGCCCGCTTTGCAGCAGGCGATCGGCCATGCGTCCCAGGGCTGGGTCGAGCACCGCGTCCAGAGCGCGGGTTGCAAGCAGTACCGCCCCCAGGCCAGCCAAGGGCACCCCGGCGACCGCTGCATAGTGATGAGGCAGGTTGACATACAGCGGCAGCGACACGAATGCCAGCGGCACGCCGAGACCTCCATAAGCGAGCCCCACACGCCAGGGCAGCGGCTTGGATGGAGCTGAGCTGGGGGAGGGCATGGTCTTTGTCTCCTCAGCGCTTGCCCAGCAGTGCAGCGCGTAGGCCAGGCGCCGAAGTCTGATCAGACAGCCAGATGCCAAAAAACAGGCGCGCGTACTCTGCATCCTGCAGGCGTGCTGTTTCGCGTCCATTGTGGAAAAAGCTCACATCGCCGGCTCCGTCAGTCACTCCCAGCAGTCGATCCTGCGCAGCGACATCAGGAAAGGCCTTCTTCATCATCATCAGCCATTGGCGTGCCTGTGTTTCGGAGAAGCTGCCCACGCGCCGCATCTCGGCCACCGATCGCTCGGCGATGGCCTCACCCTCCAGCTTGCGGTCATAGACCAGCTCCAACGCGAACGGCTGGCGTGCATATTCCGCCGGCTCGAAGTCCGCCTGCGCCCAGAGACGGGCCTCGTAGACCCGCAGACCAAAAAAGCGCAGCACGCCGCTTCCAATCAGGCGCGCCGAGGGCAGGGTGGAGCGCAGCTCCGCAGGGGCGGCAGGCGTAGCTGCCAAGAGGTTGTGGGTTATTAGAGTCATAGTGGGAGCAAGAAGGCTGGCGCTCCAGACCAGGGCTTGGCGCCGTCGAATGTCATGCATGGTCAGGCCTGCGCAAAGTGAACTGGACCACATCGGTGTTGCCCGTATCAAAGGCCGCTTCGCAATAGGCCAGGTAAAACCTCCATATGCGCACAAAGCGCTCATCGAAGCCCAGGCTTCGCACCACATCAAGGCGCTGCTCAAAGGCGTGACGCCAGCGTCTGAGCGTTTCGGCATAGTCCTTGCCAAAGCGCATCTTCTTTTCCACCGTCAGGCCGGCGCGTTGGGCCTCTTGCTCGAAGGCCGTAACGCTCGGTAACAGACCGCCTGGGAAAATGAACTGCTGGATGAAGTCGGTGGAGTGCAGATAGCGCGCAAACAGGTCTTCGCGCAGGGTGATGGATTGCAGGCAAGCGTAGCCGCCGGGCTTGAGGCAGTCGCGTAACGCCTGGAAATAAGTACGCCAGTATTCATGCCCGACAGCCTCGAACATCTCGATGGACACAATGGCATCAAAGGGCTGTGCTGCATGTTCAGCCGCCAGATCCCGGTAATCCTGGTAACGCAGGTCGACCTGTGCCTGCAAGCCTGCTTGTGTGATGCGCTGCATGCCCCACTGCAGCTGCTCGCGCGACAAGGTGACGCCGGTCACCTGCGCGCCAAATTGCGTGGCGGCCGTCTCTGCCAGCGCCCCCCAGCCACAGCCGATTTCCAGCAGGCGCTGACCAGGCTGGAGTCCTGTCTCACTCAAGGCACGTCTTATTTTGGAGCGCTGTGCCTGCTCCAGGTCGGTCGCTTGCAAGGGCGTACCGCTGAGCCCTTCGAACCAGGCAGAGCTGTAGCTCATGGTGGGATCCAGCCACAGCCGATAAAAATCGTTACCCAGGTCATAGTGGGCATGAATGTTTTTGGCGCTGCCCGCCCGCGTATTGCGGCGAAGCAGGTGGCGCAGCCTGAAGCCCAGGCGACCCCACCAGTGGCCGTACACCAGTTGCTCCAGGTGATCGCGATTGCTGATGCAAAGACGCAACAGGGCACTGAGGTCAGAGCTGTCCCATTGGCCCTCGATATAGCCCTCGGCCAGCCCGATATCGCCCGAGCTCAGGATGCGGTCCAAAGCTTCCCAGTGCTGGATTGCACAGCGTGCATCTGCTTCAGCTGTGATCTGCTTCGGGAAATGGCGCACTCGTCCATCAGGCAATTGCAAATCCAGTTGGCCGTGCGGCAAATGCTCCAACAGCTTCATGACGCGACTGGCGCTGCGTGGCAGGGAGCGCGTTGAACCGGCGGACTTGCTCAGTAGGGGGACAGTGGTCGTGTTCATCGTGTTACAAAGCGCTTGGGCGCAGGTGGTTTGCGATGGAAAGGAAGCCGCTTCGCCCAAAGGCGGAGTGCCTGCCAGTGGATGCGGAAGATGACTCCGAGTGTCATCAGCGGCGTGCCGAAGAAAGCCTGGCGCACTGTGGAGGTGTTCAAGGGATGCAGTGTCCCTTCGACGCCCGTGCGCAGCAGCGGCCCTGTCTCGTCGTAGAGATCCACGAGCGCCAGATTGGTGCTTTCACTGCGTTTGAAGCGGAAGCGATACTCTCCCTGGGTCTCGCAAAATGGTGAGACATGAAAGCACTTGTGCGCCACATGCTCGCAATCCCAGGCGAGCTTAGGTCCTGCGAGAAGATAGGCATGACGCTCACCAAAGGTGTTGTTGACCTCGGCCAGGATTGCAGCCAGCGTGCCATCTGCTCGGTGTGCGTACCAGAAACTCACCGGCTTGAAGGCATAGCCCAGCACGCGGGGAAAGGTATGCAGCCAGATTTCTCCATCTGCATCCCGGATACCTTCTTCCTGCAACAGCTTTTCGAACCAGGCCAAAGAGTCGCAGCTGCCGTCGCCATGATCGCTGTCATGAAAGCTGAGCCAGCCGCGCCGATTGCGCCGCAGCACTGCAACCGGATGCTCACGCAGGCTTCGCATGGGAAGCAGTAGAAAATATCCGGGGTAACGGAATGCATGCTCGACTGGCCGAAGCCGGCGATGCCAGATATGGCCAAAGCCAATCAGAGGAGGAACGCTCATAGAGCTTCCTCCAAGATGGCCCCTGGGAGCACTGGTTGCTGTGTGTGGCTCAGAGAGTGGAGCACTCCATCGGCAGCTTCGAGACCTGAGCGTAAGCCATCTTCATGAAACCCATAGCCACACCAAGCGCCACAAAACCAGGTATTGCGCCTACCTTGTAACTCACCAACACGCTGTTGTGCAAAGATCGCAGCCTGGTCGAAAACAGGGTGGCTGTACTGAATACGCGCATGAACTTTGTTGTCGGCAACTGGTCGAGTCGGATTCAGTGAAACCAGTACGGGCTGCTGCCAAGGCAGGGGCTGTAAACGGTTGATCAGATAGTGCAGACAGACACCGGCATTCTCTGCGCTGAGGGAGGGTGCACGTTCGTAGTTCCAGGCCGCCCAGGCTGCCTGGCGTTGCGGCAGCACGGCTGTATCGGTATGCAGAACTGCTTCATTGGGCTGGTATCGAATTCCACCTAGCACTGCACGCTCCAACGGTGTCGCATCTTGACCCAGCAAACGCAACGCCTGGTCACTGTGGCAGGCCAAAACAACCGCATCAAAATGCTCCGACCCATGGGGCATCTGCAGCATGACCCCATGCATATCGCGCTTCAAACTCAGCACTGGGGTATCCAATCTGGTTTCATGGCGACCATCCTGCTTAATTCGGGCAATCACGCGACGCACGTATTGCTGAGAACCGCCGCGCACGGTGTACCACTGAGGCCGATGTGTGACCTGGATCAGACCATGGTTGTGGCAAAAGCGAATCAAGGTGGCGACGGGAAAGCGCAGCATCTGATCCGTAGGGCAGGACCAGATGCATCCAATCATGGGCAGCAGATAGTCGCTGCGAAACGCTTTACCGAAGCCATGCTGGTCCAGAAAGTCCTCTATTGACGTATTGAGCTGTGCCTCGATCTGGCGTTCTGCGATATCTGTGGTCAGGCGGTTGAAGCGCAAGATCTCGAGCAGCATGCCGATAAAGCGGGGACGCAGCAGATTTCTGCGTTGAGCGAAAACTCCTCCTAAGGAGCTTCCGCTCCACTCAAGTCCGCACCTGCCATCGACGCTGGGAACTTGAACTGAAAATGACATCTCGGAAGGTGCCGTTTCCACATTGAGTTCACTAAACAGCTGCGTGAGCATGGGGTAGGTACGATGATTGAATACTAGGAATCCTGTATCTACGCCATGGCTTACATCATCAAGGCAGAGCTCTAACGTGTTGGCATGTCCGCCGAAATGGCTGGTCGCTTCGATTAAGCAAACGCCGTGCGATGCTTGGGTGGTAGCCAGACGAAATGCGGCGGCCAGACCGGATATACCCGAACCGATAACAGCTATACGAGGCATGAAAGCTCCTTGAAGTATTGGGTGAACACTCAAGAAAACCTAAAAGATCAAATCTTGAACTGCTTAGTTCAAACTATAAACCTTAAATTTCAAATTTGCACTACCTGGTGTGCAAGATGATCTTGTGCGTCCTAAAATGTTGGCTATGAACGCTCGGTCAACAATCAAAGAACAAATTCAACGTGTACGGGAAGAGGCTGTCGTGGCTGCGGTGAACCGCCTTTTGGCGACTAAGGGCTACGACGCGATGACGGTGGATGAGGTCGCTGCTGAAGCAGGAGTCGCCAAGGCCAGTCTGTACAAGTTGTTTACTTCCAAAGAAGAGCTAGCCGGCGCAGCGATGGTCGGCGTGCTGGATCGTGCTTTGAGTTTTGTGGATGGCTTGCGCCGAGAGGCCGAGCAGGTAGCCGAATCCGGTCAGAGCACTCCTGCGCTGGATCAGCTCAAAGCAGTCGTGCGGTGGGCTATGCAAACGCAACTGGAAGGACAAATGCCCTCACTTCCGGCGCAAAATTCGAGTCTCAGCGCCTCATTGCAATCGAACGACGAGTACATGGATCGACTCATTGCGTTGAGCAATAGGCTCAGTACGTGGATTACCGAAGCCCAGACAGGTGGTCATTTGCAATTGCGACTACCCGCTGAACTAGTACTCTACACTCTGTTCGCGCGCGCCTGCGATCCGGTCGTGGCATTGCTCAAGGAGTCAGGCCAATACACGCATGACCAGATCATCGACTGGGTAACAAGCACGACTTTCGATGGTTTGGCCGTGAGATAGCGCTGCTCTCTCTTTGCTTTAGGGTTCGGAAGATTCGGACGATATTGATGGTGGGAAAGCCATCTCTTGCCATCGTGGCAAAGATCGCCTCTAACGCCAATTGCTAGGATGCAGAGCCATTCGTGTGTACTGACTTTGCAGGCGCCGAAACCCTACGGCGCAACCAGCGCATCAAGACCCCAAGCAACGGCAATTTCTCGTACAACTCTTCTGCGGTGTCCCAGTAATCACGGTGGTGTGTTACGCGGCCTTCGCAATCGAAGCAAACAGAAGAAGCGCCGCGAATGCACTGCTCAACCTCGGATCGCCAGTGACCCAGCCGAAAACGGAACTCCCATTCCAGAAATGCGCGATGGCCTTGCACCAGAGTCTGGGTAACTACAAAGTGTGGCTCCTGCAACGAGGAAAACATGTGTTCAAAAATGCTGGCGATCGCTGCCACCCCACGAACTTCGTTGAAGGGATCTTTGAAGTAGGCATCCGCCGCATAGTACGCGTCAAGCCGTTGTAGATGTTCTCCTGTCAGCCCTTCGTAGAACTCGACAAGCCTCTGAACAGCAACCCGACTGTCGTGGTTGCACGAAAATTTGTCCACATTCATTGACTACTACCTGATGGTAAGCGCGTTATTAGGACAAGGCGAGCATAGAACACAGGCTTTAGGAAGCAGGCTTAACTTGCAACTCCCAAATAATAGTAGTTGCTCTGGCATGGCTAGGAGACTTTACTTGTGCTCTACCGGGACTCATTTAGGACTGAGTTTTCCCTAGGCGGATTTGCCGCCTGGGGCGAAGCCAGCTAGATGAAGAGGAGGATTCTTCCATCTTACCGGCCTGTGGACATAGAGGTCCACATTGTTGAGTTAGTAGTTGTGAGTGTTAGAAGTCGCTGCACGAACATCGAATTTCGTGAGCTCTAAGGAGGGATCGCGGTAGCGTTAGCGTTAGTCGTTCGAACACTCAATCTAGAGTCTGTGGTCGACTCATGCGTATTCCTGTTGAATTGACCGCCTGTGCGGTTGTGGCTGACCGGTCTACTGGTCGTGACCGACTGAGTTCGGCCAGAAGCAGACAACCGCAGTGCATCTACGAACTACAGCTAGGCTGAACTGAGCCATTCACGCCCCTGTGCCTGTGAGGCGCCGGAATCACCAAAACCAGCCGCTGAGCGCCGTTTGGCTTGATCGGCGCCTCCACCCTCAGGATCAGTCACTCGATCGTTTGGTTCGCCGTGTACCCAAACGGTGGCGCTCCGAAAGACTCGAGTCGACCAACAGAACCATTCCGTTGAGCAATATGGTCTCCGAAACTCCGACGCTCAACGACCAAGAATCAACGCTGTCCTTTTTCCGAACACTACGCCCGCCTTGGTTAGGTGATATCGCCGGCAACTATCTACGCCGCTAAACTTTCATGGGCGTCGCTGCAAGTGGTTCGCCTCTTGTCGTTACCGGCATTGCGAGTCTGCGCACGACGATGCCACTGGACATAGATTGAACTAAAGGGATTCACGTGGACTTGCGGGATTTGAAGTACTTTGAAGTCATTGCTGAACTTGAGCACATGGGCAGAGCTGCCGAGCGCTTGCACAAGACTCAACCAGCTCTTACGAGTTGCGTTCGACGTCTGGAGGATGCGTGCGGGGCCACGCTGTTAGAAAAGGCCGGCCGAGGAATTCGGTTGACTACAGCGGGGCATACGCTATTGAAGTGGGCTCAACGGACTCGGTTTGACATCGAGAGCGCTCACCGCGAAATTGGAGACATTGGTCAGGGAGTATCGGGTCACGTCAAACTCGGAATTGTCCCTACTGCGGCGCAGTTTCTGTTGCCGCCCGCAGCACGGGACTTGCTTGCAGAAGCACCTGGTGTGACGATACAAACGACGGTCGCACTTGGCGACGTCCTTGCCCCGCTGCTGCGTAGCGGAGACATTGATCTTCTTGTCGGCACAGATGCCCCCAGCGAACCGGGACTCACGTCGCGTTTGTTGGCTGAAGACCAGCTTGTTGTGGCCGCGATTTCGAGTCATGAGTTGTTCTCGAGGCCTCGGGTAACACTGAGTGACCTCACAGACTACAAATGGGTATTGCAGCCGCAAGGTGCACCCATCCGCGATTGGTTGGACCAAACGTTCGACCGACACCATCTGCCACGCCCGATCGTCCAGGTAGAAAGCACGATGTTGCTGATGCTGCCCACGCTGATCGCTGAAACAGGCTTGCTGAGCTTCATCTCCCGATTGCACCTCCAGGAGGGCAGTTCTGGTGCAGGGCTGCGTGAAGTAAAGGTACGTGGTGCAACTATGCGCCGTCGGATGGTCGTCACTTACCGAGACAGCGGCTATGTTTCCCCAGCGGCTCAGCGACTGATCGCCTTGTTGGCCAAGCACGCCAGACTGCCAGTCGCCCAATAGGCAAAGTTAAATTTATAGGTTTGAAAAAAAGTTCGATTGGACGAATAGGAGAGTGAAGCGAATACTTGAGTCTTATAGAGGTGCGACTTTGACGCATCCGATCTTTAGGAGACATCAAGATGAATTCGTTCCGCAGCGTTCGCGCTTTTGGGGCCGCCGTAATCGGCGTCGGCCTGCTCGCTAGCCTCACCCCTGCCATCTCTTCCGCCGAGACGTACCCGGCACGCTCAATCAAGATCATCGTTCCATTTCCAGCCGGTGGTGGTCCCGACATGATTGCACGGGAAGTCGCGACGACCGTCACGAGTCAGCAAGGCTGGACCATCATCATCGATAACAAGCCTGGTTCAGGCGGAAACATCGGGATGGATGCGGCTGCCAAGGCGGCCCCCGACGGATATACGCTGGTGATGGGGCAGACGTCGAACATGGCCATCAACCCATCGCTCTACGCCAAGCTGCCCTACAACCCGCAAAAAGACCTTGCCCCAGTCGGATTGGTCGCAAGTGCCCCCTTGGTCATTGCAGTTGCAAGCAACTCGCCCTACAAGACACTTTCTGACTTGATTAATGCAGCCAAGGCGGATCCTGAAGGCATTAACTACGCGAGCTCAGGAAGCGGAACAGTTGCTCATTTGGCGACCGAGCAGCTCCAGCGCATTGCCAATGTCAAGTTGACACATGTTCCCTACAAGGGGGCAGCACAGGGCGCGACGGACCTGATTGGCGGACAGATTCAGATGTATATCTCGTCGGTTGTGACGCTCAGCGGCCACATCAAGAACGGAAAAATGCGAGCGCTTGCCGTGACGTCTGCCAAGCGTTCCGCCGACCTGCCTAACGTTCCTACCGTCGCGGAATCAGGCTTCAAGGGATTTGAGGCAGTGACTTGGTTCGGCCTCGCTGCGCCGGCTGGCGTGTCCAAGGACAAATTGAGCAAACTCAACGCTGCATTCAACAGGGCACTCGAGACCCCTGACGTAAGAAAACGACTCACGGAGCAAGGCGCAGATGTTCTGGGTGGAACCCCTGAGCAGTTCGCTAGCTTGGTACGCGACGAGACAGGCCGCTGGGCCAAGGTCGTCAAAGAGTCCGGCGCGAAGGCCAACTGACTCCCCCCTTTTTCCTCCGGTAATGGCTACGCATCTGCCGTTTGCGGGGGAACGCCTGCCTTCTCACTTTTCTTGGAATTTGAATAATGAATAACGTACCTGACATCATCCGCGACTTCGACCGCGTGCCTTTGAACATCGTTCAGGAGGCATCACAGTTCCAGCCTGCCATCTTGGCTGATGTAGCCGGTCGGCGAGGTGCAATGCACGGTCGCATCAAGGCCTTGCGCCCCAACATGAAGCTGGCGGGAACAGCCTTTACAGTGGAAGTGTGCCCTGGCGACAACCTCATGATTCACGCTGCCATGGCAATGGCGAAGCCCGGCGATGTGCTTGTCATAGATGGCAAGGGGGACCAAACGTCCGCTTTGATGGGCACCATCATGATGACTGCCTGCAAACAGCTCGGAATCGCAGGTGTGGTCATTGATGGCGCTGCTCGCGACAGCCTGGAGATTGAGGAGATGGACTTCCCCGTCTTCTCCGTGGGAACCAATCCGAATGGACCAACCAAGATGGTTCCAGGTCGCATTGGTTGTCCTGTGTCCGTTGGTGGCGTCATGGTTCACCCTGGCGACTTCGTTATCGGTGACGCGGATGGGGTTGTGGTTGTCGAGCGCGAAAAAATTGAAGGACTGCTTCCCGCTGCTGCAAAGAAGGTCAAAGACGAAGCGGCACGCATTGAGGCTATCAAGGGCGGAGACACGAACGCTAAGTGGTTGACATCGGCGCTGCGTGCAGCCGGCGTGCTCAAGGAAGGGGAAAGCCTGTGAGTACCATTGTCATTACGGCCGATGCAATTGCTCCCAGTGCCGTCGCACTTCTCAAGGACTACGACCTG
Source organism: Comamonas sp. F1-6 (assembly GCF_039581415.1). Lineage (NCBI taxonomy): Bacteria > Pseudomonadati > Pseudomonadota > Betaproteobacteria > Burkholderiales > Comamonadaceae > Comamonas > Comamonas sp. F1-6. The sequence continues at coordinate 89,469 of NZ_JBCPWN010000020.1, read as the reverse complement.
GTCTACACCGGCAAGACACCGACGCCCGACGACATCGTCGCTCTGTGCAAACGCCACAATCCCGTCGCCATGGTCGTGCGATACGGCAAGGTGGGGGTTGCTGCAATGGACGCAGCTCCGGCCCTGCGGGTTATCTCTAAACACGGCTCGGGAACCGACAACATCGACAAATTGGCTGCAAAGGAGCGGGGAATTGAAGTTGTCGCCGCAGTTGGTGCCAATGCGAATGCCGTTGCGGAGCACGCGTTTGCTCTGCTACTAGCCTGCGCGAAGTCTATTCCTGCCGTTGATGCCCGGATGCATGCCGGACATTGGGAGAAAGCCACTCATTCGAGCGTCGAACTGTCCGGTCGCACGGTAGGCGTAGTGGGGTTGGGTGCCATCGGCCGTCGTTTCGCACGGATGGCAGAAGGCTTCGGAATGAACGTCGTCGCTTTCGACCCTTATGCTAAGGATGTACCCGACTACGTGACGCTTGTTGACTTGGAAGAATTGCTCAGCAGGTCCGACGCAATCTCGTTGCATTGCCCACTCACCCAAGACAACGAAGGAATGCTGAATGCGACGACCCTCGAACGTTGCAAGCGAGGGGTTATCGTGGTCAACACCGCACGCGGCGGTCTGATTGACGAGCAGGCGCTCCTGGATGCGGTCAGTGGTGGGCAGGTCCGTGCAGCAGGCCTCGATAGTTTTGCCGTGGAGCCCATGGCGCCAGGTCATCCGTTTCAATCCCAAAAGGGTTTCGTACTGAGCCCTCATGTGGGTTCGGTGACGTCGGATGCTTACATCAACATGGGCGAGTCGGCCGCCAGGAACGCACTTGCTGTTCTGGCGGGACAGTTTCAAGCAGCGTAAGGACACTCCATGCAACGATGGAAGCATGCCCCGGACAGAAGCAACTGGGGCGAATTCGGAGCAGATGACCAGCGCGGGCGCATGAATCTGGTTGACAGCAATAAAGTTCTCCAGGGAGTCGCCGAAGTCAGGTTCGGAAAGACCTTCTGTTTGTCGTTGCCCTTGGACGTGCCTGGTGGAATGACGATGAATCCCCGCCGCATGCCTGCGAAGACATTCTCGACCCTTCGCGACGGCAAGAGCGCTGGCGCACAGGGGTTTTGCTGGTCTTACCTGGACGAGGACGAGACGCTAACGGATGTTGTTTGTGACGAAGTGCTTGTCATGAATACCCAGTACTCGACGCAATGGGATAGCCTCGCGCACATGGGAAGCCGCTTCGACGCAGATGGCGATGGTCACCCCGAAGCTGTTTTCTACAACGGATTTCGCGCTGGCGTGGACATCTTTTCTTCTGCGGAAGACAAAAATGCTCCAACCGAATGGATGCGCTTTCCATCGCCTCGTGCGCAGGCACTGGGTATCGAGAACCTGGCAGAGCACGGTGTTCAGGGGCGCGGAGTGATGATCGACCTCGAGCATCACATTGGGCGTTGCCGTGAGGCCGTCGGCTATGACCGGCTGATGCGCATCCTTGAATCCGACCAAGTGGAAATTGAAGCGGGAGACATGGTGTGCATCCATACTGGATTCGCAGACACCTTGCTCGCAATGAATCGTCACCCCAATCTCAAGCAGCTCCACGAGACAGGTAGCGGCTTGGATGGCAACGACTCCAAGCTGCTCAATTGGATAGTTGATGTGCGCCTTGCATGCTTGCTTGCTGACAACCCCGCCGTTGAGTTGGTCGTACCCCGACTGATGCAGCCAGCGCCGATCCGTGGTCCACGACTGCCACTGCATGAGCATTGCCTCTTCAAGAACGGAATACATCTCGGAGAGTTATGGCATCTCACACCGCTCGCGACATGGCTACGTCAGCATGGCCGTTACCGTTTCCTGTTGACGGCGCCTCCCCTGCGTCTGCCTGGAGCGGTGGGCTCACCAGCCACCCCCATCGCGACTGTGTAGTTAATTGAATTGCTGCCGAGTTTTTGCTCGGCCGCTGAGACGATATTGGGGATGCCTGTTGTCGCGACCGGTCCCCTTTTTCTATGGAGACAAAAATGAAACAGTGGATGAAGCCCGTCTTGGTAACAGCCAGCATGGTGATTGGGATGAGCGCAGCGCATGCGCAATGGCCCGACAAGCCTATCAAGTTGGTGGTCCCGTATCCGGCAGGGGGCGCAGCAGACAACACAGCTCGCATCATGGCTCAGCATCTTGGGGAGAGACTGAAGCAGCAAATCATTGTCGACAATCGTCCTGGCGCAAGTGGCACGATTGGAGCTGCCTATGTTGCAAAAGCGCCTGCTGACGGTTACACCCTTCTTTTGGATGCCACTTCATACGCGGTCAATCCGAGCCTGTTTCCAAAGCTTAGCTACGACCCTGCCAAAGATCTCGCGCCAGTCTCGCTCATCATGCAGGTCCCTCTCCTCATGCTAGTGCCAGCCAACTCTCCATATACCAGCGTCGCTAGCTTTGTGAAGGCGGCGAAGGAGAAGCCGGGAAAAATGACATTCGCATCTGCTGGAACCGGTGGCGCGCAGCATCTGGCAGCAGAACTGTTCGCTCAAAATGAGAAGATTTCGATGACACACATCCCTTACAAGGGTGGTGCACCGGCACTGACGGACCTGATAGGCGGTCAAGTCGACCTTATGTTCAGCGCTACCACTGCGAGCGGTACCTTCGTGAAGAGCGGCAAGCTCAAACCTTTGGCCATTACTTCGTCAAAACGACTTGACGGCTTTCCACAGGTTCCGACCGTTGCCGAGAGTGGCGTCAAGGGATTCGAGGTGAACGAATGGAACGGCCTCTTCGCACCCGCTGACACGCCTAAGCCCATCTTGGCCCGCCTTGAGGAAGAAACCCGCATCGTTGTTGCCAGCCCTGCGGTAGCAAGCCGCTTTGCAGAACTGGGTGTCCAAGGTGTTGGGTCCAGTTCGAAGGACTTTGCTGCCTTCGTAAAGTCTGAGACTGCGAAGTGGTCTAGTGTTATCAAGGCCGGAAGCATCAAGGTTGACTAACCAAGCGTCGAACGTGCAGCAGCGAAATTCGCCTTAACGAACTTCAGGTGGGAGTTCCACAGTGAGTTGACAAGGCTAGTTCATAAGCTGTAGTGGCGTACTTCGTTCTGCACGTAGGGCCGATGTCGGCACCCGGTTTGAATCCTGTCGTTGGGCCGCCACCAGTCCTGGAGCTCGAACGACCGCTATGTAGCAGTGACGAATAGGTCACGAGGCAGCCAGGGGCAACAGCAATCGCTGCGCGGCAGGCATCTGCTGACGAAATCCGAACGACAGCAATGGGTCGATAGCACCACTTCAGTACGCGCATAAGCAGTCACTTGGTGCTCATCAGACTCCGGCAACAGCATCAAGGTGCAGAGCAGAATTTCTCTACAGCTTTGGCGCAATGGCTGCATTGAGCAACAGCAGCCATGCGTGAACGACGGCAACTTGCCTGACGCCAGCACCGGTCTTTGAAGGTCGCCTGTCCTGAACAGCTGCCTCACAAGAGTCTTCTTGTGGGCAGCAGCCAGTTCGACTTGCTACCACTCAATCCTGGCGGTCCGCCTCTTGTCGTCAGTGCATGTCTATGAGTGACGTGACTGATAACGCAGCAGCCAAGAGATCAATTGAAAGGTCTTAGGGAAATTTCCTCCCTCGCGAAGAAATTCTCATTACCTGAATCAAGGTACATTGACTTCCCACAAATTATTACGCTTTGTGGAATGTTTTCATGTTAAATAGCCTGCGTGCACGCCTGATCGGTATCTGTGTAGCCATCACCACACTCTCACTGCTTGCCTTGGCGCTCTCCACCTTTTTCTCGGTGCGTAGCAGTACCGAGCGCTCGCTCGACGAGCGCATAAGCCAGCTCACGAAGCTGCATGCCAATGATCTGGCCGAGTGGGTGCGAGACAAGCAGCGCATCACCAGCTCGCTGCAGCAGGCAGTAGGTAAGCAGGAGCCCGTGCCCTTTTTATTGGCGGCCAAGCAGGCCGGCAATTTCGACGATACCTATTTCGTCTACGCCAGCGGTGCCCATGTGTTCTCCCACCCCATGCCAGAGAACTATGTCGGTACGGAGCGCCCCTGGTACAAGCAGGCCGTGCAGGCAGGCAAGCCCAGTGTGACACCTCCCTACATTGATGCCAGCACCGGCAAGCTGACGATCAGCTTCGTCGAGCCCGTAGGGCCGGCCGGCCAGTACGCCGCCGTGGTTGGCACGGACATGCATCTGGATACTGTGACGCGCAAGGTGAACTCCATCCACGCCACGGGCAAGAGCTTTGCCTTCCTGCTGGACGGGCAGTCCAACATCCTGGCCTATGCCAAGGCGGAACTGGTCATGAAGCCCTCCACCGGCATCGCGCCGCAGCTTGATGGCGGGCTGCTGCAGAAACTGGCCCAGGACGGTGGCAGTGCCGAAGTGGACGTGAATGGCGCAACGCAGCTGGTCTATGCGTCCCGGGTGGAGGGCACGCCCTGGTTGCTGGGCGTGGCCGTGGACAAGACCGAGGCTACTGCCGCCGCACGCCAGTTGCTGCAGATGGAGATGCTGATCGCGGCGCTTTGTGTGGTGGTGGCCGTGGCGCTGCTGTCGGCCAGCGTGAACCGTCTACTGCGCCGTCTCTTAGTCGTGCGCGATGCATTGGAGGATATTGCCTCGGGTGAAGGCGATCTAACGCGGCGCCTGGATACCGCGGGCAAGGACGAACTGACCCAGATCGCCACGGCATTCAATCATTTCACTGACAAGATCGCTGCCGTGTTGCTGCGCATCCGCCAATCCTCGGAGTCAGTACGGATTGCCACCAGCGAGATCGCCAGCGGCAACCAAGATCTGTCCTCGCGCACCGAGCAGCAGGCCAGCTCGCTCGAAGAGACCGCTGCGGCTATGGAGCAGCTCACTGCCACTGTTCAGCAGAACGCGGCCAGCGCGCGCCAAGCCAGCGAGCTGGCGAGCAATGCCTCCGAAGTGGCCACACAAGGCGGCGCCGTGGTGGACCAGGTGGTGCAGACTATGGGCGGCATCGAGGCCTCGGCGCGCCGTATCGTGGACATCATCCAGGTCATCGACTCCATCGCCTTCCAGACCAACATCCTGGCGCTGAATGCGGCTGTGGAGGCCGCGCGCGCCGGCGAGCAGGGCCGCGGCTTTGCCGTGGTGGCGTCCGAGGTGCGCCAATTGGCGCAGCGTTCGGCCGAGGCCGCTAAGGAAATCAAGACGTTGATCGATGATTCCGTGAGCCAAGTCAGCACGGGCAGTCGCCTGGTGAATGCGGCGGGCACTACCATGCGGGAGGTGGTGGACAGTGTCAACCGCGTCACGGCCATCGTGGCCGAGATCAGCAATGCCAGCCAGGAGCAAAGCCGGGGCATTGCCGAGGTCGGCAGCGCCGTTACCCAGATGGACCAGAGCACGCAGCAGAACGCCGCGCTGGTGGAACAGGCCACAGCAGCGGCGCAGTCGTTGCAGCAGCAGGCGCACCAGTTGGCCGAAGTGGTGGCAGCCTTCAAGCTACAGGCCCACGATGCGAGCGAAGGCAGTGGTCTGTTGGCCGGTTCCGCGGTTGGCTCGCATCGCTTGATGTCCCCCGGAACCTCCCTACAGGCACAGACTAAAAACACGGTCGCTTCCCAAGGCCTCGAGAAGGATGAGGAGATCCTCTCTCAAATTTGATTGCTGATACGGCCGTCATCCGGCCCACTCGTGCATTTCATGGACATCAGGGAGCGTCCTGGAGAACGCTTGATCGGCTAGCGCCGTGAGTCGTCGGTACGGCACAATCAGCAGCCTCGACCTCAAAGCTATCCCTGCCAAGATTAGCAACAAGGAAGCGATGCTCCCCAGGGGGGCATCGTTTTTTATGGCCTAGCCTATGACAGGCGTGACCTCGTCACGCTCATGACCTTGACTGCTGATGGCTCGATGCAGCCATAAGCCGCAGCAATCACTCCATACCAGGCATCGGTCGTCGAAGCTTAGATGACGGCAAATGGCCGTGAACAGTCCTTGGACGAAGGCTCCTACCGGCCAGAAGCAGACAGCTGCAGTGCGCCTCCGATCAACAGCTTCGGGTAGAGCAGCGACTGCAAGAATCTGCCAGAAGCCATCGCCCAGATTTAACCCAAAGCCTAAGTGCTGCTTAAATGCGGCGAGACGTGGATGATTTTCTAACTGGCCGGCTCGCTTTGTACGATCAATGCCCGCATAGATTCACCTGAAAGCGTCACTCGGCAGAAGAAAGGCATGAAATGTTGCGCGTGTTGGGCAAGGCATCGTCAATCAATGTACGCAAGGTACTCTGGGCCTGCGCCGAAATGGACATACCTTTTGAGCGAGAGGATTGGGGGTCAGGCTTCAAGTCGACCCATACGGTTGAATTCATGGCGCTCAATCCCAATGCCATGGTGCCGGTCATCCAGGATGGCGATTTTGTTTTATGGGAGTCGAACACCATCATTCGCTATCTGGCCAACCGCTATAGCGGCGCTGAGATTTACCCGCTCGATGCGCTGGCGAGGGCGCGAGTTGACCAATGGATGGACTGGCAGGCAACGGATCTCAACAAGTCCTGGAGCTATGCCTTCATGTCATTGGTTAGGCACTCTCCCGAGCACCAGGACAGCCATGCGCTGGCAACCGGCTGCCGGGAATGGTCGAAGCATATGGGGATCCTGGATCGGCAACTGGATTCGACCGGTGCCTACGTTTGCGGCGAGGCGTTCTCTCTTGCGGACATACCTGTTGGACTGTCAGTAAACCGGTGGTTTGAAACACCGCTGGCGCACCCGGACTATCCGGCGGTACGGGACTATTACGAGCGCTTAAGCCGTAGGCCGAGTTATCGTCTGTATGGCAGAAATGGAATGCCCTGAGAGGCTGGCTAACGGCCAGAAGTGGTCACTCAGTGCACAGTTGGCGCTTCGTCCTGCAAGACTAATGACGACCTTAGCTGCAGAGGTCACACGCGGTCTTACCTAGCGACGATTCTTTCAACGACGACTTTGAGGTTTTCAAGCACTTCCTCAAGTGGCTGGCCCATCTGTACGTGCACGATAGCGCCATCCACGGGCAGCGAAAGCGACTGGCCTGCAGAGACAGTGTGGTCGCCGAACAGCTCATCCAAAACGCATGCCATCTCTTTTTTGTGCTGACGCACAACTTCAAGAATCCCGGGATCGGTAGATCCCAGCTCTGCAGCAGCATTCAGGAAAGCGCAGCCTCGAAAGTGGGTCTGACTAAACCATCCACTGAGAGTACAAAGTAGCGCCTCAGTCGCGCTCGCTCCATCAAGGGACTCGTGCGCCAAGCTGCTCTTGAACCAAGAAATCCACCCTTGGTGTCGGTAATCGAGGTAAGCCCGAATCAACTCGTCTTTGCTCGCATATTGCCTGTAGAACGTGACCTTACTGACCGACGACCGATCAATGATCCGATCAACCCCTGTAGCTCTGATTCCTTCGTTGTAAAAAAGATCATGGGCAGCTAGCAAGATTCGCTCACGTGGAGGCAGTGCTGCAAAAGATTGTTTGTCAGAGTTCATGCAGACATTGTAGACAGATCGTTCTACATCGAATAGTATCAACTATGTAGACAGATCGTTCTACATGCCTACATAGAGGTCAATCATGGAAACACGCCCACCCCTGCCTCCATTCACACACGAAACTGCCGTACAGAAAGTTCGCTTGGCGGAAGACGGCTGGAACACACGCGACGCAGCCAAAGTTGCCTTGGCCTACACGCCGGATACGAAGTGGCGCAACCGCGCTGAGTTCGCCACTAGCCGAGCCGAAGCGCAGGCTTTTCTTGAGAGAAAGTGGAAGAAGGAACTTGACTACCGACTCATCAAGGAACTCTGGCTACATGAGGGGAATCGAATAGCAGTTCGCTACGCCTATGAGTGGCATGACGATGCGGGCAACTGGTTCCGGTCGTACGGAAACGAAAACTGGGAGTTTGAGGCCGATGGCCTGATGCGCCGTCGCTACGCTTCTATTAACGACATGCCCATCAAGGAATTGGATCGTAAATTCCACTGGCCACTTGGGCGTCGTCCCGACGAGCACCCAGGACTCTCCGAACTGGGGCTATAACTAGCACAGACGACCTAAAGTTGCTTTGTCCGCTTTGGGTCGAGAGCACCAGTTCGACCCAGGTAAAGACGTTCACTCGAAGCTCATGTCAGTCCAGTGACTGCTTCGAGGTTTGGAGAGGACCTTTGTGGAGGTCTCGCTCCAATGACTGCTGTGGACATTAGCAGTCATCGGCATCTTTGAATTGGGCGACTGCAGACAGCCTAGACTTGCTGTTCGCGGCCACGCTCCGGACGACAGCTTCTGGCCGAACTCAGTCGGTCACGCCCAGCGGGTTCGTCGGCTGAAATCGGTACTGGCAGTCAATTCAACCGGAATACGCACTTTGCTCTAAATAGCGGTGAAGTTGTTTCTGCACTCGCCGCAGATCAGCTTTAGCCCAGGCTTTCCCCACACAGAGACCGGAATCTTGCATCCGCTACAGCTGTATTTCACCCGATTGGACTTGTTGGCTGGCGTAGTAAGCACCCCGCCTTCCCCTGCAGTGGCGGCGACAGCTGAGCCCGTGGGCTTAACTGCCTCGGCCAGGGCAGGGATGCTGGCCATTGGAGGCTTGGTCCCCTTGATGCCTTGAATGTGGTTGGCCATGCTGGCTTGGCCAGCGATTACGTGATCTGCAGAGGGGAAGCGGTCGTACCAGCTGAGCGTGAAATTTGCGGTCAGCAGCTCCTGGCATGCAGCCAAAAAGCGGCCACCCTCGACGGCATAGTCCGCCATGCAATCACCCGTTCGCGCGCCACCAGGTTGCCCAGTAGAGGAGGGCATGAGCCCGATGCTCTCCATCTTTCGCGCCCATTCCTCGTTGTGATACCGGCCTCGGCCTGGCTTGCCAAAATGGTGCTGCCACAAGTGCGTCATTTCATGGACTTGGGTCTGGAGTGTTTCGATGATCGGTACGACCGCAAAGTAGGTTGGATTCATCGCAATCTCGTCGGTCGTTGAGCCGTCCACCGAGGCAAAGCGGGCGGCTGAGAAGTAGCCAAAAGTTCGCTTTTCCCGCTGCAGCGTAATCAAGCAGCTTGGAAGTTGCCCCTCAAACAGCCGTTCATTGAAATGGTCGTAGGCCATCTGCAGCTCGTTGTAGGTTTCCTGCGTAGGTGCCAAGCGGGGTGAGGGCGTGGGCACAAGGTCAAGCTGGTTTGGCTGCTGGGTCATATTTGTATTGTGCAATACAAATCATCATTCACAAACATCCCGCCTGATGCGACAATGCATCAAATTTGATGCTAAAGGAGTAGCCATGAGATCGACCTTTACGATCGACGACGAAGTCGTGAACCGTGCCCGTGCTGTTGCAGCGCCTGGTATTGCTGTGCCTGAACTGGTACGCCTGGCGCTTGAAACCTTCACTCGCGTCGAGGCAGGCAAGCGCTTGGCTGCCCTGGGCGGAAGCGCGCCAGACATGCCTGATGTGCCACGCCGTGGCAGCGCGGCAGATGCCGAAGGCTCTCGCTGATGCCGGTGTCCGTTCTAGTCGATACATCGGTGTGGGTGAGGCATTTTCGGGAGGCCGACATCCACCTGCAGGAGCTCTTGGTGCAAGACAGCGTGCTGATGCATCCTATGGTGCATGCAGAGTTGGCCTGCGGCACGCCGCCAGCGCCGCGTGCCGATACGCTCGCAGCTCTGGCCATGCTGCGGCCGAGCCAGGAAGCTTCAATTCTTGAGACTTTGGCCTTCCTTGAGAAGAACAAGCTATTCGGTAAGGGCTGCGGCTTGGTAGATCTATCGCTGCTGGCCTCGACGCTAATCACACCGGGCGCTTTGCTTTGGACTGCAGATCGACGCCTTGCAGAGTTGGCCGCTCAGCTTGGCGTGGCATATGCCATACCAACGCATTGAGAGTCTCGAAAGCCCTTCTTGGGCTCTCGGATTAGCAGACGCCGCACCTTGCCGCGTCCTGAAGTCGCGCCAACCGCATTAAGACCAGAAGTGCTGCTACTCAATCCGCAGCATTGGCTAAATACCGTCAGCGCCATGGCACTAATCAGCTTTCAGGCTTTTATACTGTACATCCATACAGTTAAAAGCCATGAATGCCGCAACCCACTCCATCACACACGATCCCGGTGACTATGACCGCTGGCATCTGCCGTCGCATCTTGCGCAGGCGGTTTGGCGCGGCACAGAGGTAGCAAGGTCGACCGGCAGAGCTTTCCCTACTGGCTTTACGGAGCTCAATGCCGCGTTGCCCGGTGGAGGCTGGCCGACTCATGGCTTGAGCGAGTTGTTGCTGCCCCAGGCCGCGCTGTGTGAATGGCGGTTGCTCGGGCCAGCCTTGCCTGAGTTGCTGGCGGACAAGGGTAGTCGGGTCTATCTGGTTGCTCCTCCGAAGACGCCACTCGCAATGGGCCTTGCTCAGCTCGGCCTTGCCCCAGAGCAACTTGTCTGGATTGATGCCAAGGGGTCGGCTGAACGGCTGTGGGCCGCAGAGCAACTCATTAAATCTGAGCCAGACGGTGCTGTGATTGCCTGGCTTCCTCAAGCAAGACAGGACCAGATCCGCCGCCTGCAGGTTCACGCGCATGCATGCGATGCACCTGTGTTCTTGATTCGTCCCGAGTCAGCCCTACGAGACGCCTCGCCGGCACCGCTACGACTCTCTGTATCTCTCGGCCAGGGCTGGGACATTGATGTGCAGATCCGTAAACGCCGGGGTGGTGCTGCCGTCGAAGTAATGCATCTGAATGCCGTTCCGGGCAATCTGAACTCCATCATTCCACCTCGTATGCGCAACCTTGGCATTCCAGTGCCAAGCATTCCACAGGAGGTGCACCATGCATTGGGCAGCTCTCATACCCATATCGCTTCCAAGCTCCGCATCGCCCATTGAGCTGCAGTCGTTGGCGGTCTGGGCTTTGCAGTTCACGCCGCGTGTGGCCATGGTCGAAGAGGGCGTACTGCTGGAGGTCGATGCAAGCATGCGGCTATTCGGCGGCACAGCGGCGTTGCATTCGCTGGTGGAGACTGGGGCGCAAGAACTCGGAGCCAGCGTTGCATGGGCACCGACGGGCCTTGCAGCGCTTGCGTTGGCACGACAAGGTGTGAGCGATGGGTTCCACGAGCCGTTGGTGCGCCTGCTCGATAGGCTGTTGCTGGAGCGAATTACCGCAGTGGCCAAGCATCAGCCTACCCTGGCGAGGGTTGGATGCAGAACCCTTGGCCAAGTGCGTGCGCTGCCGCGTGGCGGCATCGTGCGTCGCTTCGACAAAGAGCTTCTTGAAGCAATGGATCGCGCATACGGCCTGCGGCCAGAGGCTTACGCCTGGGCGACAGTGCCTGAGACCTTTCGAGCGCGACTGGAGCTCATGTGTCGCGTGGATCTGGCGCCTGCCATGCTTTTCGGGGCGCGGCGGCTGCTTCTGCAGATGGCGGGCTGGCTCAAAGCTCGTCAGCTGGGAGCTACTGCGTTCACGTTGCGGTGGTGTCATGACGACATGCGTGCTCGCGATGCCGGTACCGGAGGTGAACTGACCATCCGTACAGCGGAGCCAACACAGAACGTCGAGCACTTCGCTCGGCTGCTCGGCGAGCATCTGGCCAAGGTCGAGCTGCTCGCACCAGCTGGTGAGCTGGAGATCCTGGCTACCGAGGTGCAGCCCATTGTTGAGGAAAGCCGCTCGCTGATCCCGGAGGTTGCAAATAGAGCTCAATCCACCAAGTTGGCCCTGGAGCGAATCCAGGCACGGCTGGGCGATGGCGCGGTGCGTCGGCCACAGCTGACGGCCGATCACCGTCTCGAATGGATGCAGGAGTGGGGCTTGACCGAAGCTCGCCGAGCTTCCAGGTCCGACCTCGTGCACGAGCTGCCGCTTCCCAGCTGGGTACTGGACAAGCCCATACGCCTGATAGAGCGCGCCAATCGCCCGATCTATCAAGGGACCCTGCAGCTGCTGCTTGGTCCTGATCGAGTCGAGGGCGGCTGGTGGCATCGTGGGCATGAAGAGGGAAATGGCGAAGAAATCCCATTGAACGTGCAGCGTGACTACTGGGTTGCCCGCAGCGAGCATGCAGGTCTGCTCTGGATCTTCCAGGCACGCCTCGCTGGCGACCAAACCGCCTGGTTCCTGCACGGGCACTACGCCTGAGAGAGTGCGACCGTCATGGAAAACGTCCTGCCTGCCTATGCGGAGCTGCGGTGCATCTCCAATTTCACCTTCCTGCGTGGGGCCAGCCGACCGGAGGAGCTCGTAGAGCGTGCCCAGGAGCTCGGCTACAGCGCCCTGGCCATTACAGACGAGTGTTCGATGGCTGGTGTGGTGCGCGCACACGTTGCAGCCAAACAAGCGGGCTTGAAGCTGCTGCTGGGCGCACAGTTCAGCATCCAGCCGCGTGATAGCAGCGAGGCACGATTCACCCTGGTGGCACTGGCCCAGAATCTCAACGGCTACGGCAATCTGTGCCAGTTCATCACCAAGCTGCGCCGCTCTTCCGAAAAGGGGACATATCGGCTTAATCTCGATGAGATCGATGGGAAGGAGCTTCGCGACAACCTGGTGCTGCTGTGTCCAGAGCGCTGCGCGACAGACCCACAGCTGGCCGCCATGGGCGGCTGGGCTTTGACACATTTCACGGGCCGCTGCTGGATCGGCGTGGATCTGGTGCGCCGGCTGGATGATGAGCTGTGGCTGCATCGTATGCGGGAGCTGTCCGATTTGACCGCATTGCCGCTCGTGGCCGTGGGCGACGTGCACATGCATGTGCGCTCGCGCAAGCCCCTGCAGGACGTGCTGACGGCCACACGCGTCGGCAAGCCGCTCACTGAATGCGGCTACGCGCTCCAGCGCAGCGCAGAGCGGCACTTGCGAAGTCGGTTGCGGCTGGCCCAGACATTCCCCGCCGAGCTGCTAGCGCAAACGCTGAGGGTCGCTGAGCGCTGCAAATTCAGTCTGGACGAGCTGCGCTACCAATATCCTGATGAAGTCGTCCCTGCAGGGCACACGGCAGCCAGCTATTTGCGCCAGGCGACATATGAAGGAGCAGGGCGGCGCTGGCCAGGCGGCATCCCAGAGAAGGTACAGCACCAGATCGAGCACGAGCTGGAGTTGATCTGCGAGCTGAAATATGAACCGTATTTCCTCACGGTCTATGACATCGTGGCCTTTGCCCGGTCGCGCAACATTCTCTGTCAAGGCCGGGGCTCCGCAGCCAACAGCGTGGTCTGCTACTGCCTGGGCGTGACGGAGGTAGATCCCGCGCGCATGTCCGTGCTCTTCGAGCGTTTCATCAGCCGGGAGCGCAACGAGCCACCCGACATCGACATCGACTTCGAGCACCAGCGCCGGGAAGAAGTCATTCAGTACCTGTACCAGAAGTACGGCCGCGACCGCGCTGCGCTGACGGCTGCCGTCATTTCCTATCGGCCTCGATCCGCCATCCGCGATGTGGGCAAGGCCTTGGGCTTCGAGCTCGAAGTGGTCGACGCCATTGCCAAGGGGCAACAGTGGTTTGACGGCCGCAGCATTCGTCAGGAGCGTTTCGATGAGCTCGGCATGGACACGAGCTCGCTGGCCGTGCAGCAGCTCATCACGTTGACGGAGCAGCTGATCGGCTTCCCACGGCATCTTTCCCAGCACACCGGCGGCTTCGTGCTCACGCGAGATCTGCTGTGCAGGATGGTTCCGGTAGAAAACGCCTCAATGCCGGATCGCACAGTGATCGAATGGGACAAGGATGATCTGGATGCCGCAGGCCTGCTCAAGGTTGATGTGCTGGCCTTGGGCATGCTGTCGGCTATCCGCCGAGCTTTGGAGTTCATCAGCCGGCGCCGTGGGTTCAATTTTTCGATGCAGGACATTCCTGCAGAGGACAAGGCCACCTACGACATGATTTGCCGTGCAGACACGGTTGGCGTGTTCCAGATCGAGAGCCGTGCGCAGATGACGATGCTGCCACGCTTAAAACCCAGGCGCTTCTACGACCTGGTGATCGAGGTGGCCATCGTGCGGCCTGGCCCGATTCAGGGAGGCATGGTGCACCCGTATTTGCGCCGACGCCAGGGGATCGACCCCGTGAGCTACCCAAGCGAAGCGTTAAAGGAGGCCTTGGGCCGTACCTTGGGCGTGCCCGTGTTTCAGGAACAGGTCATGCAGGTTGCCATGCTCGCGGCCGGCTTCACTGCGGGCGAGGCCGATGGCCTGCGCCGAGCCATGGCGGCCTGGAAGCGCAAGGGCGGGCTAGAGAGGTATTACGACAAAATCGTTCAGGGCATGACCTCACGGGGCTATGAGCGAGAGTTTGCCGAGCAGATTTTTGAGCAAATCAAAGGTTTTAGCGAGTATGGCTTCCCTGAAAGCCACGCGGCCAGCTTCGCTCTGCTGGTCTATGCCAGCTGCTGGATCAAGCGCCATGAGCCTGCCGCCTTCCTTGCGGCCATGCTCAACAGTCAGCCGCTGGGGTTCTATTCCGCCAGCCAGCTGGTCCAGGACGCGCGCCGCCACGGCGTCGAAGTACGGCCCGTCGACGTGATGCACAGCGAGGTGGACTGTACGCTCGAAGACATCGACACCAAACCAGCTGTACGGCTGGGCCTGCGCCTTATCTCCAGCCTGCGCAGCAGCAGCGCGCAGCGCATTGCGGAAGAGCGTCATCGAGCGCCCTTCGACACTGCAGAGCAACTTGCCATGCGTGTGCGTCTCCAGCAGCACGAGATGAAGGTTCTAGCTGCTGCGGGTGCACTGGCCACGCTATCTGGGCACCGTCGCCAACAGGTTTGGGATGCCGCAGCCATGCACGCCGCGCCCGAGCTGCTGGAGGTGGCCACCGTTGACGAAGCTTTCCTTGAACTGCCGGCAGCCCCAGAAGGAGAGGAGGTGCTATGGGACTTCGCTTCGACTGGCTTGACGCTGCGCAGTCACCCCATGCGCCTTCTGCGGCCGCGGCTAAACCAGTACAAGCTCAAGACTTCCAGGCAGCTGCGCACGGTCGTCAGCGGCGAGCGGGTACGGACTGCCGGCATCGTGACGCTGCGGCAACAGCCAGGCACGGCCAACGGCACGGTTTTTGTCTCGCTGGAAGACGAGGAGGGCAGCACACAGGTCATTGTCTGGCGCGACGTGCGGGATGAGCAGCGCCAGGTGTTGCTAGGGTCACGCCTTCTGGCAGTCGAAGGGCGTTGGCAGCGCCAAGGTCAAGTGTGCAACCTTATAGCGGAGCGGCTGGCGGACCTATCCCACCTCTTGGGCCGACTTTCCACGGAAAGCCGAGAATTCAAATGAGGATGGTGCATGATTGGCAACCTATGAAATTCAAAGCAAATACAAGCGAAATCGCGCCATCAGCGGTACTTCGCTACGGGACCTGGTTGGGTTACTTAGAAAATATGGATCTGCCTCTAACACCGGAAAACTACCAGATCACTCAAGTGGCCGACGAACGATGGAGCGTCACCGATCTAGCCGGTAAACAGGTCTACCTTGGTATTGGGCCTGTGGAACTGGTGGCGGCCTAGAAGGTACCTGGGTATCGAAGTCGACGATGCCCTTGAGATCTCCGAACAGACGGAGATTTGAAGTTGCCGCTGGCGGCCACCCTGGAAACTGCGGCAGGGTGGCCGTCTTCAACGGCAGCAATGTAGCGCTGGGCCAAACTGGTACTCTCGGCCAAGAGCAGCCAGCGGTTGGGATGACAAGCGGTCGCTCAACGCTCAGTTTCAGCCGCAGACCCGCCGAAAGCGAAGCTGCCTTTGCTCTGTTAATTCATCCAGTTTGTCCAAGATCGTCTGCATCACACAGGGCTGCCCGATGTTGCCAAACGTAATGTAGACCACACCATGCAGCATGGCCATATCTTGCGCTTGCGTTCTAAATTGGCGAATCAATGATTCCAGAACGAGCAAGAAACCTATCTTTCAGCCACTGCCAGGCGCTGTGGCAGCTTCTTCACTAGTTCATCCACCGCCAGCCGCGTCTTCAACGGAAGATGCACGGTGTACGGCCACAGCGCATTGATCACATAGGACACGCTGAGTTGGCCCGGCAGCAATTCACGCAACTCGCCGCTGTCCAGGTGCTTGCGCGCCAGCCAGGATGGCAGCCAGGCAATGCCGAAGCCCGCAATCGCGGCGTCGGTGATGGCACGTAGGTCATCCATCAGAAAACGGGCCTTGGGTCGGATGGCCTTCACCTGCCCATCGAGCAGCACCTGCCAGTCATACACCCGTCCCTGGCGGGTATAGGCCAGCCCGTCGTGCTGTTGCAAGTCGTGCAACGTGGCGGGTTCGCTATGACCTTGCAGATAGGACGGTGAAGCACAAAACACCATATGGTGCTCGCCCAGCCGACGGGCCGCGAGATCGCCGCTGTCTGGCGGCACGCCGTTACGGATGACCAGGTCTAGACCCTCTTCCACCAGGTCCACCATGCGATCGCAGAAGTACAACTCCAGCGTCAACCCCGGATGCTCTCTCGCCAGCTCAAGCAGGATGGGCGCGATGTACAAATGCCCGAACAGCACCGGCATGGAAACCCTCAGCCGGCCGTTGACATGGCCCTTGCCGCTTTCCAGTGCCGCCTCGCCGGTACGCACTGCCTCTAGCGCTCGCAGGCAGTGGTCGTAGAACAGCGAGCCCTCCTCGGTGAGACTCTGGCTGCGCGTGGTGCGGTGAAACAGCAGCACGCCCAGGCGCTGCTCCAGGCGGGCCACGCTCTTGCAGACCGCAGAGCGGGTGATGTGCAGCCCCTGGGCCGCCTGGGCAAAGCTACCGGCTTCGACCACAGCCACGAAAACATCAATGCCACTCAAGCTACTAGCCATACATTGCATCCTTTTTGGAAACAATAATAGGAAATACTATCACCACCAAAGACAAAAATTGCTTGATAAGCTTGATGCATTGATAAAACTTCTCTGCATGGAGCACTTCCGTGAGCAAAATTCTCGTTCTTCAGTCCAGTATCAACGGCACCCATTCCAGGACCAACCACCTTATCGACAGCTTCCTAGCCGAGCGCAAGGCCCGTGGCCATGTCGATGAAGTAGTGGTGCGCGACCTGCCCGGCATGAACCTGCCTGTGCTGGACGACGAGCTGTTCAATGCCCTGCGAGGTGCCGAAAACTCCAGCCAGCGTATTCAACAAGGGGTGGCTCTGTCCGACCAGCTCATCGCCGAACTCAAGTCCAGCGACCTGCTGCTGATCGGCGCTCCCATGTACAACCTGAACGTGCCGACAGCACTGAAGAACTGGTTCGACCTGGTGGCCCGCGCCCGCGAGACCTTCCGCTACACAGAAACCTATCCGATGGGTCTGGTGGAAGGCGTCAGCGCCGTAGTCTTCAGCTCGCGCGGCGGCATTCACCTGGGGCAGATGACCGACGCCGTCACGCCCTATCTGCGCTCGGTGCTCGGCCTCATGGGCATCAACGAGGTGGAATTCGTCTACGCGGAAGGCATGGACATCCGCCCGCATGGCTTAGAACAAGGCATGGCTAACGCCCATGCGCAGATCGCCGAACTTACGGCCTGAGCGAAACCCTCAACACCGACGCAAACAAAAAGCAATCTATCGGAGTGCTTTTTCACAGCAACGTGCGATAGTCACCCGACGCTACACAGCAGGCGTAGACAAGCAAAGCTCAAACGACAGCAACGGGTCGCATGCTGCCGCTGTTCAGCTCAAGCATGCGGTCACCTCCAAGCGGAATGGAGGACAACGATCGCCAGCACCCGTAGCCTAGAGATTTCCACCCAGAAGTGACCCACTAGCCCCCGGCGGGTCAGTTTTGCGTGGAAATTAACATCGCAAAGTCGTTTCGCATTGGCTATATGTGTGTCAGGCGCAAGCACCGAAAGCCTCTTCCCAGGAAGGGGATGCACAACATCCTCGCACCAGCGTGTCCTTGTAAAGGGCGTTGGCGGTTTGGAGACTCACCCCCACTTCCCTAGCACATCGGATGATGAGGCTAGGCTCAATTTCATTGAAGAAAAAGGCAAGAATTGCATTTGCTTCTAGGTTTGACGCCGACAGTCTCCCATGCCTGAACGATGCGGCAACATCCTCCTCACTGACGATCTTGCCGTAGGGGACATTCATATGGTTTGCGATTAGCGAGGCTGCGCTCATATAGATCGACTCCTATCTACCACCGATTTTAACGACATTCGAATCGCCCCGGCCTTGACTGTCACCTCCATGGACAGAGTCTGATACGAGCCCTTGCCGGAGCCAAGAGGCGTTAACGCTCCAAGCATTCCAGATCAACCAAGCCTGTGACTGTCACGAGGTTTGCCGTGACAGAAAAGACGATGAGACCGATCAGTACGGTAAATATTTTTATCCAGCAAGGTGACCATGATTAAGGCACGAAAAAATGAAGGGTAGGGCACCATCGTAAATCTATGGAAATAGAATTTACCCTGGAAAACAAATGATTACTTGAATTTTCTGTTTTTTCAGGCATCAATAATGTCTCCATTTCAAAAAAGGGTCCAGCTGATGCTGGCGAATGTTATGGATGCTTCCTTAGCAAACACCATCAAAGGGCATGCTCCTTTGCGTGCTAGTCAAACGCTTCGCTCTGCACTAAGGATGCGAGGAAAGAGTGTCGGCAGCATCACATATTTCTACAGTGCAAAGAACGACCAGGACGTTGTCTTTAGCAGTGATTTGGAATTCGCGCATGGTTTGTTGCTTGAAGCAGACGAGACCGTCAAGAGTTACGACGTCGATCCCGATCGAGTGATTGCCTTCATTGAAGGCAAGGGATATCTTGGGTCCAAACCCGATGCGATCGTAAAGCTCTGGTCAGGGCGAACACGCTATGTTGAAGTGAAGTATTTGGAGGATCAACGCCGCAAGCGCGCAGTGCTTCAGGCCGAAATCCAAAAGCGTGTCGCCGACTCGGTGAATGCAGACTGGTGCTGGTTCAGCGAAAAAGACGTGCAAGCTAAAAATAGATTGCTCCACGACTGGTTGCACATCGCACCGGTTCTCGCTCAGTCGAGGGTAGAAGTGAAATCCCGTTGGGAGCACCTCATGAAATGGGTGCTTGAGGCAAGCCGCGAAGCAACCACACTTGGTAATCTGAAAAGATGCACTCACGATCCATGGGAACTTGTGTTTTCAACGACAGTCCTGCTTGTACAGCTTGGCAAACTGCGCAGCGACTTGGAAATTCGACCGCTAAGTGCAGAAACGATGATCGCACCTCGAGATGTTATCTATGCCTAATCGCAAAATCGCCCCCGAGCTTTTGGATTATTCGCAGTGGCCGGGTGTGAATGTGCTGTTGCTGTCTGAATCAGAAGCGATTCGATTCAATCGTCTCGAAGCGGCCGTGAAGGCGGCGTGCGATGGTGTCAAGAGTGCAGAGATAAACCGCCAATTCGGAATCAAACGAAGCCTGCTTCATTACTATCTTGTGAAATGCACTTCAGAGCATAGTGACGGTCGCGCGAAGGGATTCCGCGCATTGGTGCCTGAAACCAAGCGAGACGGCTACGTTCGAAGCCTCGAACCCCAGCCAGGCATCGATGGTTCTGGTTTAGCAGGCGCATTTACTTATTTGTTGAATCAATATCCCTCCGTAAAAGATTGGCTGATCCACCGGCTAAAGCCGGATGACGGAACCAAAATTCAGTCCGCAGGGCTAAATTCTTCGGCTATTCACCAGGAGTTCCTCACCAAGCTGCGCAAGGCCGGGCATTGCCCTGACCAATATCCATTCACGACGTCTCGCCACGGTTACGAGGCGCTTTGTGCGTATATCAAAAAGCGCATAAACGGCGGCGATGACCACGCAGCAAGGTCAAAATTTGGCGATCAAGCAACTGAAGGTCTTAGCCGTAATTCAGGCAAGATAGCCATCTTCAGACCGTTGGTTGCCTACGAGCGCACAGCCTATGATGAATACCAATTTCCGGATATTTCAACGATAACCATAGAAATAGCAGATGAGGAAATTGAAGTACCGCTCAAACGCGGATATTTTTGTCCGATCGTCGATTTCAAAACAACGGCCATACTGGGTTACTCTTGGTCTATCGCTAATCGTTTTCGCACCCTTGATTTTTTGCAGGCATTCGAATTCGCGATTCACCCGCCACCATGCATAGAGCACGAAGCCTTTATAGATCTCGCACAACTTCCAGACGAAGGGTTCCCGGCAGCTGTAATTCCAGCTGCCAACGGACGGCGTGTGTGTTCCCTCTGCGTCGACAACCACTTAACTCATTTAGCGAACGCTGTGGTTACAGACTTTCGAAAACGCACGGGTGTCACCATCAGTTATGGCAAGGTCCATAGCTGGATTGAGCGGAATGTGGTTGAAGGAATCTTCGCGGAGTTTCAGAATGCGCTCAAACGAATTTCATCAACCACGGGAAGCGGGCCGAACGATCCAGTGGTGCGCGATCCAGTGGAGAAGGCGGTCCGTTACAAGATTCGTGCTGCTGACATCAAGGCGCTGCTCGACAAACTTGTCACAAGACACAACGCACGCAGAATGCACGCACTCATGATGGCGACCCCGAACGAAGCCATCGCTGCAGACTGGGCGGAAAGTAGCCGTCTCCAAATCGTCCCACGCTACCCAACCTGCTTTGTGAGCAACCCATGTATCGCAGTCGAGGTCGAATGGCCAACGGTGCGCGGCATTCGAGCAAAGGGCCGTACCCCGTACATCCAGCTTGACGAAGTCCAGTACACAAACGATATCCTGAGGCAGAGTTGGAGCTTGGTTGGTCAGAAGCTGATGGTGCAAATCCGAGGCGACTACCGCACCGTGCATGCTTTTCGCGCGGATGGAACAGAATTTGGAATTCTTCACGTGAGCGGTGTTTGGGCACTTTCCCCCCACACCCGCGAGACTCGCAAGGAAATCAACAGGCTTTACCGCAATGGCGTGTTCATCGATCGATCGCTTGACCCCGTCGCGCATTACCAGCGGTATCTCGCCGGAATCGTGCTAAAGAAGACCCGTGGGAAGAAGCATCCAAAAATCACGCGGGAAGCCGGAAAACTCGCTCGAACGATGGACGTGCCAGGAAGCGTCAACGATCCTGCCGAATATCGGTACGTTTACAAAGCATCTTCTCCGCCCGAGCCTACGACGGTGAAGCCGCGCGGTCGGCGTGCATTCTTCTCGCCATCACCGCGATAAGCGCTTGCGATGGAGCCGACAATGCGAGCAAGTACTGCGAAGTCCCCGGGCTCTAACGGAACGCGGCATAGTCAAGAAACTGCGAAAAATAGCCAGAGATGCGACATCGAAGAGGCTGTCGCTGAAATTGAGCAGCTCCGACAGGAAAGATTTTCCTCCGCAAATCTTGACGCGGACAACTCTCGACGAATGCTCGCAGCTTCTCATCCCATGCTTGAGCAGTGCTACTTCATCGAGACCGACGGGACGAGCGCGTTCTATGAGATCGTCTGCGATCATGCGATAGCTCGCAAGAGCGGCCTATACATAACTGGTGAATTTCGTGTGGGCAAGACCACCTCAATAGAAAACACCATGTTACGGCTCAAGGAGGACATGCCATGGCTCGCCGTCTTGTATCACTCTGCAAAGCGACAGCATGGTCAATCCAAGAAAGCCCTGTGCGACGACATGCTTCGATCCTTCAGGTGCCCAACCTCAACTTATCAGAATTCAGCCGATCTCCTTGCACGATTCTTGATGGCCCAGGCGGTTCAAGCGGGCAGTAAATCCTGTCTCCTTTTTGTTGACGAAGCACAAATGTTGACGGTCATGCAAATGCGGTACCTGCTCGAAATCTGGAATGAAATGCGTCAAGAGGGAATCATCCTCGTTACTGTTATGGTGGGGCAGGAGGGGCTTAACTCTCTCAAGAAATTAACTTCCGAAGAAGACCATGGAGCCGTCGTTGCCCGATTTTTTGTAAAAAAATATGTGCTTGGAGGTTTGCACACCGTAAAGGATTTGAAAAATTACTTGGCAGCATACGATACGAAACTAACCTTCCCGGTTGGCTCAAACTGGTCGTACTCACGCTTCTTCTGCAAGAAGGCATTTGACGCTGGTTGGAGATTGGAAAGTGAAGCTGATCGTCTCTGGAAATCTTTAATTAAATGCAGTAGGGCCGAGTCAAATATGCTCCTTTATGCCGGCTTCCGGCTGGCATTCGTGAACGATTCAATCCATTCCTTTTTGCTCGATGCGATGGTGATAGATAAAGGATCTTTCAAGGGCTCAGACGGACTCTGGGGGGAAGCCACGTCGGCTGCAGCGGAAGGCGATCTTTTCATCGGAGATGGTAATGGTTGAGCTTCCGTGGAGCATGACCTGGGTCGTCAAGGGCTGCGCCAAGTATGAAAGCGACTGGATTGCGTTGCATCGATTCCTTTGGATGAATGCCATCAGCGGGCAAGACCTCTGGCGCGCATTGACGGGTCGAAAAAAGCGGGATGTTTCACTGCCTTCTAGCAGAACTTTTCCGGCTCAATACATAGAGCTGATCACGGAAATAAGCGTTACGAGCGATTTTGCGAAACACTTTCACGCTCGGTCACTAAGCAACTGTTTTGGTCCGAACAGTGGCAGGGAAATGTTGGCTGTAAAAGGTATCCGCTTTTGCCCGTCATGCCTTCGGGAATGTTTCCACTCCCCGCTCTTTCAACTCGAAACCGTCAGGAAATGCCCTGTTCATGGGTGTGAGCTACTAGATGCTTGCGAGCACTGTGGTGCAAAAATCGGGATGCCCGAATTTGAACCGCGGTGGTTCGATTTTCCCCTCGCGTGCCAGCACTGTCACCAGCCTTTTTGCGGCTCACACTTTGCAGACAAAGCATTGGGGGGCTTTGTTGCGGGCGAAGAGACGTTCATGAGCATCGAAGAGTGGCTGCAACAACTTCGATCAGTGCAGTTTCTACGCACCGCTGAATTGGGAGGAGAACCGTGGAGCCCGCGTGACTATAAGACCATATGCGACTGCCTAGTGTACCTAGCCACCGACGCCTCGAAAGCCGAGTCATGGCTGGACATCAATTTCCCGTGCACGGTCAGTAACATCCACAATGAGGAAGAGCGCTCCGGGACGTGGGTGTTCGCCCGGCAGAATCGATACGTCCCGCTGAACCATGACTTGGATGCCGCTTGCGGAATCGCCAAATCTGTCAATCGTTACCTGTCGAGGCGGGTAAAGGCGATTTGCGGGCATCGCAGAACGGCGCACTTGCCTTGGCAAAATGCGCTACGCCCTTTTCAGCCTGTGCAGCCGATACTGATTATGTCTCCGGGTGATTGCCCCTGTTGCGCTCTCCTCGATCAATGGCGAGCTTACGCGGGCAAATTGATTGCGCTCCGAAACCTCGCCCGCCACTTTGGAAAGCCTGTCTATGAGGTGGGCCTAAACGACTTCAGGATACCTTTTTCGCTTGAGCCAACAGTATGTGCCGAGGCGCTGATTTCCTCCTTTACCTGGTTCACGAACTCTTTAACTAGGCTGCTGCTGCAGATCTCAGGGCAGGGGACTCAGCTGTGGTACGCCGAGGAGGACAGGCTTTGTGAATTCATGTGCCAGAGCAAGGCGCTCTCCCTAGACGTATATCGCTTCGATATACGCCCACACTGGTACGTGATCTCAGTGCAGGGGGAGGAGGTTGGTCTCGCGTATTCGCTCCGACATGCGTTCGATTCGCTTCGTGCATGCCAAGCCCTGTATCACAAAGGCAGCCTTTGGCAGGTCGATGGATTTGAAACACACCGTCGCTCTCTCAGAATCCGCGATGACGATTGGTATGTCTCGATGTCCGAGTACTTACATACTAGGCAAAGGTCTCATTCGTGGGCATCCATTCCAACGCCGATCCCCGCAATATACGGGTTCGAGGAGTGACCCGTTGTGCCGAAGCCCTGCAATTCATCGGTTAGTAGCGGCGGAGCTCCTGCAGTCAATACCATCTACGTTGGAGCCACTCTGCACTTAAATTTTTGAATGTAAGCCCACGCAGTGGGATTTTGTCTGTCCTTGACTCCTCCGGTGTTGCCAAGTAGTAGTGTCATCGACCGATGACCAATGACCGTCGAGTGCAAAAGCTAAAGATCGCTAGGCTGCATCGATAGCTAGTGACTTTGTGTTGTTGTACAACGTTTTACCTCGCGTTTGTATAACGATTTACCTCACCCACCTAAGGGCGTACTGCTACAACTAGCCTAGCATTTGTGATTAAACATAATATACATCGTATCTACTAAAGAAGAAGTACGGACTGCGGCGTCACGACCGTGATACCCGCCTCCAGCTTGCTCAAAACTTCCGCGCCATGTATAGAAGCCTGGGCATGGATCTGCATGGCTGCGCGCAGTTTCTTCATGTGTCGGCCAGGACTGTACATAACTGGGAGTCCGGCAAGCATGACTCCCGTATGCAACGTACAGGCTGAGGCGCCTGCTCAGTCGTATGAAGCTATTCGCACGTTATAGCGGCCAGGATGTTGGGCTGCCTCTGCTTTATTCAGGGGTAATGCCTGCAGCCTTGATGACCTGTCCCCACTTGGTGGTTTCGGCGGCTTGGAATTTTGCCAACTCCGAGGCTGAGGTGGTCCAGGCTTCGGAGCCGGACATATTGAAGAAGGACTTCGCCGCAGCACTGTTCACGGCTTTGGCCAGCAATTGGTTGAGTCTGCCCGCCACAGGTGCTGGTGTATTGGCGGGTGTGTAAGCGGCAAACCAGTAGCCCATGTCATAGCCTTTGACACCGGCTTCCGAGATGGTCGGAACCTCCGGCAGTTGCGCGCTGCGCTTCTGGGTGGAGTATCCCAATGGGCGCAACTTGCCGGCCTTGATCTGAGGAACGCCCGTCGAGACGTCTGTAATCATCAGGTTTATTTGCCCTCCAAGAAGGTCCGTGAGGGCAAGCGGATTGCTCTTGTAGGGAACGTGAAGGATATCGACGCCAGCGAGCTGCTTCAGCATTTCTCCTGCGACTCTGCTTGAAGAGCTGCCACTGCCGAAACTCAGCTTGCCGGGATTGGCTTTGGCGTAGCTCAGCAGCTCGCCCACGGACTGATATGGCGAAGTCGCACGGACGACCAGAACCTGCCCACCTTTGCCCAGACCTGTGATGGGGGTGAAATCCTTGACAGGGTCATAGGAGAGTTTTTTGTATAAATGTTCGTTGGCCGCATGCGTCGTATTGGTCGTGATGAGCACGGTGTAGCCGTCAGGCGCGGCCTTGGCCACTGCTTGAGCTGCAATCATGCCACTGGCACCGCCTTTGTTTTCCACCACGACCGGCTGCTTGGTTTGCTCGGAAACTGCTTGCCCTATGGCGCGCGCAAGCTGGTCTGTGGCACTGCCGGCGGCAAACGGAACGACAAAGGTAATAGGCTTGTTTGGATATTCGCCCTGTGCAAAGGCCAAGGGGCTGAGCGCCAGGCTTGTACCGCATGCAAGAACGGTTCGTCGTGTCAGAAATTTCATGGTTTGTCTCCTAGTGGTTGTTGTAGAAAATTCAGGCTTTCGGACCGGCCAGCAGCGACTCGAGGCGGCATGGAATCACGACAGGCATTTCAAGCACCCTGAAGCACAGCGTTTTTCCATGGCTGTCCAGGTTCAGCGAGTCATTGACCCCCCCATCAAGCACGTTGTCGAGCACCAGATTCATGGCCTGAAGCTTGGGTAGCAGGTATCGCCGAACAGTACTTGGCTTGCGGTCTGCAAACAGACGCATCACGGCTTGTTCTGTGACTTGTTCGCAGACCACTTCCCACAACTCCGGATGCCATGCAATGACGCTGATGTTGGAGCGGTTACCTTTGTCACCTGTGCGCCCATGCGCAACTCGGTAAAGGGGAACGGTAAGGCTTGAGTTCATGGCTTACTCCTGATGTGACTTGGTCCAGTGGAAGCCAGTCGTAATCTGTTGCTGAGGTACCAGGCACGACACCATTCCCAGGCGCTGGCGCATATGGGTGCGAACGCCCCCTCCCCCCGCCGGGCCGCAGCAATACAAGGCGTTTATTTCGCGTGGCAGACGCGCTGCGACTGCATGGTCGGCATGCTGCCAGGCCATGCGAAGCCGAACATCCCGGGATTCGCTGGCAATGCTTGCTTCAGTCAGCCAGTCGCTGGTGTCGTTTCCCCAGACGCTGGTTACGCCGATCAGGTCTGTTCTAAGGGGCGCAATGTTCGCCAGGCGTCTGGATATGGTCTGGGCGGCTAGACGCGCGCGCTCTTGCGCTCTTGGGCCCGCGTAGGAAATCTCTCCCTCGGCAAACCACCCTGACTCAAAGCAGACATTGACTTTGAGCATCTCCGGCCTCGGGTGACCAATGACGCCTTCCAGGCGCACCCGGTCAGGCCCGACCGAAATTACTTCTGCCTGAGTGATGTCGGCAACAACGTCTGGCGTGAGGTAGCAGGCAGGGTCATGGATTTCGTAGAGCAGTTGCTCCTTGACCGTAGCTGCAGTGATGCACCCCCCGGTCAGAGATGGCTTGAAGATCGTGCTGTTGCCCGCGCTGTCGATTTCGGCAATGGGATACCCCAGGCGGTCCATGTCCGGTACATCTTTGTACCCGGGGTCTGCGAAATAGCCGCCAGAGACCTGGGTTCCACATTCCAGCAGATGCCCAGTCATCGTGGCTCGGGCTAGGCGATTCCAGTCATCCCAGGCCCAGCCGAAGTGGGCCATGGCAGGCCCCACCACAAGGGAGGGGTCGGAGACGCGGCCGCACACCACAATGTCTGCACCTGCCAGCAATGCCTCGGCAATAGGCCGTGCACCTATATAGGCATTGGCGCTCACCAGTTGCTGGTCTGGCATGTCCGAGCCCATAGCTTTTTCGAGCAACTGGTAATGCGCGGGTCCGCTGAGGTCATCCCCATGAACCACCGCTATTTGGGGTGGGCGCGTTCCGAGCTCCTTGGCCAATGCAGCGATGGCTCGGGCTGCACCTTGTGGGTTGGCCGCACCAAAGTTGCTAACGATTCGAATGCCATGCACGAGGCAGTCGGCGAGCACGGGTCGGAGAAACTCCACCATGAGAGGTTCATAGCCTGCATCGGGATTCTGACGACGAGCAAGCTGTGCCAGTGCCAGAGTGCGCTCGGCAAGCGTTTCAAAGATCAGAAAGGCAGGCTTGTTTTGCCGAGCCAGCTCCTGCACGACGGGTTGCGCTGCATCAATTCGATCGCCGGAAAAGCCTGCTGCACATCCGATGAGCAATGACGTTGTTTCGTTCTGCACTCTTGTCATGAAACCTCCTGTTGCCCACTATAGGAAAACCGCTATAAGCTGTGAAATCGATTATTGATATCAATTAATCCGCATTTCAAATGAATCTAACGTCGCGCGATGTGCAGGCATTCCTGGTACTGACCAAACAAAAGAACTTCACCCAAGCTGCCAGCATGTGTCACCTGTCACAACCGGCTTTCAGTGCGCTCATCCGCTCCTTGGAGCAAACGGTAGGTCTCAAGCTTTTCGACCGCAGCACAAGACACGTGGTGCTTACCCGTGAAGGGGAGCGATTTCTGCAGTCTGCGGAGCGCCTCGCCGCAGAGTTCGCTGCCTGCGAAAGAGCGATGCGTAATACAGCACAACTGGCCCTGGGACATGTATCAGTTGCATTGCTGCCATCCCTTGCCGCAGGCTGGCTTCCTGAAGTACTGAAGGTGTACACGGCCCGGCATCCGGGAGTTCAGCTGGGTGTGTTGGACGTGCTGTCCGAGCCCTGCATTGCTGCCGTGGCCAATGGAGAGGCGGATTTTGCGCTGGCTGCCATACGCGTTGATACACCCGACCTGAAGGCAGAGCCGTTTTGCAGTGACGGCTTCTATATGGTGTGCCCTAGCGAGCATCCATTGGCGGACAAGGTCTCGCTGTCACTGGAGGATCTGACTTCCTGGCCGTTCATCCACCTGGCACGCCACAGCAGCGTTCGTCAGTATCTGGATGCCGCCTTTTTTCCTCGAAAAATGCAGACTTTCGTTGAAGTTGAGCAATTGGCCACCGTGATGGGACTGGTGCAAGCCGGACTAGGCATCACCGTAGCTCCCGCGCTGAGCCTATTTCACTTTGATAAGCCTGGGCTGGTGGCGCGGCACTTGCTGTTGCCGGGTATGGACCGGCAGATCTATATGGTCCGGAAGCGAGAGCGCAGCCTTTCATTGGTGGCTGAAGCACTTTATCGATTGATGCAGGACATGGCTCCTTCAAACGCTTGACTTGGAGACCGCCGTGAACAGTCACTCAGCAGCTTTGTGCTTGTACACGCTGGCCTCATAGCAAGCCACTCTCGTTTGCGCGCCGCAGACGTCCATTATCAGCCAATAGATCAGATCGCCCTCACCCCAATCAAGGTGTAGTAATCGACCGCATTTTCATCTCTTTGCGGAGGTGTTCCCAACTCACGATACAGCGTTGCTTCACGACGTCGTATCAGTTGCTTGAGCGTGTGCTTGTACTCGTCTGCCTCTTCCATCAGCGCAAACAGCGAGAACAAGGCCATTTGCACCTGCTGTGGCGTGGACAGCCCGGCCGTGTGGTTCAAGACAACAGCGCGGATGTCGGCAACCAGGCGATCTATGAATTTCAATGAACGCACCAAAATACTCAGGACTCTACAGTTAGGCTTGGCATTGATCGCCAATATTGACAAGCCACCGGCAGAAGCCGGCGGTCAAGTCTGTGGCGCCGAGACTGAGCTGAGTTCAGCTGCAGCCTAAGTTGCCGGATCCGGTTAGCGCAAGGTTCTTCGGTTAATGGAGCGCCGGGTTGCCGCCAGATTGCTTCGACGCGCCAGGGGTTGGACCACATTTGGATCCGCTACATTGGCTGCTGCCGCCAGTCTTTGCTGCGCCTCCAGCAGGTTCTTGAGATCGGCAGCACGCTCCTGTGCCAATGCTGCCGAGTTCTGTGCGGTCTGCAACTGGGCATGCAGATTCAGGATCTCCTGCTCGGATTGTTCAAAGCGAGTTTGCAGCTCTTGATAGCGAGAGTCCGCCTTGCGCTCCTGGTCCTGCAGGCTTTTTCTCGCTGCCGTGAGTTCCTGCCGCGCACGATCAACCTCGTTGAGCATATGGCGCTCGTTGCCCGCGTACTGTTCGGCCATGCGCTGGCGCTCGGCGGCGGCCGACTGAATTTCCTCGCTGTGTTTTTGCTGCTGCAATTCACGCTGGCGTACGGCATTGCTCAGCTCATCACGTAGTTCTTCCAGGCGCTGATCGCGCTCCTGTAGCGTCTGCTGCATTTCGTCAAGACGCCGGGCCAAGTCTTGGGCGTGATTTTGAGCTGCCTGCAGGGCTTGATTCAGCGCATCTTTTTGCGC
Source organism: Comamonas sp. F1-6 (assembly GCF_039581415.1). Lineage (NCBI taxonomy): Bacteria > Pseudomonadati > Pseudomonadota > Betaproteobacteria > Burkholderiales > Comamonadaceae > Comamonas > Comamonas sp. F1-6. Next base: position 60,167 of record NZ_JBCPWN010000020.1, on the reverse strand, counting down.
TTCCATGGTGGCCTGGCGCTGCGCGAGTTGCTCCTGTTGCGCCACAAATGCCTGCTCTGCAGCTTTCAAAGCGTGTTCACGAAGATCCAAAGCCTTGCTGGCTGCGGCTTTCGCCTCTTCCTGTGCCGTATTCCAGAGCTCTTCCGCTAGACGCTGCACAGGGTCCGGCACCGATTGCAACACGGAGGGGTCCTGCTCTCCCGCCACGCCCAGACGACGGCCCAGCGTTGCAAACCAGGTCTCCAGCATGGGACTGACCGTATTGGGAGAGCCTCGCCCTATCTGCTGACGCACCCGCTCTATGGTCGGACGCAGCCCCTGGGCAATCAAAGCATCCGCTGCAGCCCAGACATCGGACTCCTGAACACCTCTTGACGTAGTTTTGCTTGTATTCATATCTATTCTTCAAATAACTAACGATAAGTGATTGTTATCGCGATCTATACTTTGCATACGTAATACACAATACATTTTACGTATTAAATATTACGTATGAAATTTTCATACAGATGACAACATACATTACCTCGTTTTCAGCATCTGAATTTGTAGATAGGGGGAGTTTTCCATTGAGCGAGAGAGATTTCTTTGATTCGTCTACATACTCGCCGCCGTATCGCTGGCGCAGCTGCTTGCGACGCTCCTGCGTTTCACCTTCGGCATGCCGTGCCAGGTCTTGCCAATCGCTTCTGGAAATTGCCGCTCAAAGCCGCCCGGCTTCTACAGACTTCTTGACTGGCTGGCGCCAATCAACAGCGTTTGGCAGAGGAAGTCCGGGCGAAAATAGCGCCATGGATTCAAGCAAGCCCTCGCCCTTCCCTGTTCCTGTGACTTTTGATGCCAACCGCCTGCAGATACAGGATGTGCAGGAGTCCGCTCTTGCACCCAAAGCGCATGAAGCCATCAAGGAACTGATGCATGAAGGCGAATCCAGCAATACGCGCAGCAGCTATCAAAGTGCCATGCGTTATTGGGCAGCCTGGCACCTGCTGCGCCTTGGCCAGCCCATGCAACTGCCGCTGCGGGCTTCCACGGTGCTGCAATTCATCATCGATCATGCCCAGAGGCAGAGCGGTGCCGGCCTGCTTCATGAGATGCCGCCCGAAATCGATGAAGCCCTGGTTGCAGCCGGCTACAAGGGCAAAAAAGGGGCACCTTCACACAGCACGCTGGTGCATCGCATGGCCGTGATGTCCAAGGCGCATCAGGTGCATGCGATGCCCAATCCCTGTCAGGACGGGGCAGTCAAGGAGCTGATGTCGCGCACGCGCAAGGCCTATGCAAGGCGTGGCGAGTTGCCGCAGAAGAAAGAGGCGCTGACGCGCGATGTGCTGGAGGAGTTGCTGGCAAGCTGCGATGACAGCTTGCGCGGCCTGCGCGATCGGGCGCTACTGCTGTTTGCCTGGGCCAGTGGCGGGCGTCGCCGTTCCGAAGTGGCTGGCGCCGATATGCGTTTCCTGCGCACTGTGGCTAATGGGGAGTTCATCTACACCCTGAGTCATAGCAAGACCAACCAGAGCGGCACCGATGCCCCCGAGAATCACAAGCCCGTTACCGGCCGTGCCGCCATTGCCTTGAAAGCATGGCTTGATGGCGCACGGATTACCGAAGGACCTATCTTCAGGCGCATCCGCAAAGGAGGCCATGTGGCAGAGCCACTGACTCCCGCTGCTGTACGCAACATCGTCAAAGAACGCTGTGCGCTGGCTGGTGTGGAAGGAGACTTTTCGGCACACTCGCTGCGCTCGGGATTTGTGACCGAGGCCGGCAGACGCAATCTGCCGCTGGCTGACACCATGGCATTGACCGGGCACCACAGCGTGAACACCGTACTCGGTTACTTCCGCGCCGACTCGGCACTCAACAATCAGGCTGCGCGCATGCTGGACGAGGACTGATCAAGCCCCATCAGTTGCAGTGCAGTTTGATGAATGGCGGATTGCGGATTGGCCAGTTGCAGCGGCAAATCAAAGTGGTTGGTCGCCGGCGCCTCCACCCATCGCCCCGGCAGACAACGCGCCTGCCATGCAGCCAGATATTCGCGCGACTGGCGCTTGAATTCATGGCTTTCAAACTCGCCACAACTCACGCGCAGCTGGCACTGACCATGCGTACTCGCATCGGGCAGCAGAAAGCGCGGGCTGTTGCGTATCGCAGCAGCATCGTCGAGTTGCATCCAACCGTTGATATGGGTTGTCAGCAGCGGCTGCAGGTCGAACAGACCGCTCAAGGTCAATACCGATCGAGGCACGGCCTGCACTGGCAAGTCATAGTCTTGCTGCCACCCCCTGGCCAGCAACATGGCTGCCAGATGTCCACCGGCCGAGCTGCCGCAGACACAGATATTGCTGGCATCGCCGCCGTAGATGGCGATATTTCGCACCACCCAGGCATAGGCCTGGCGCATCTGATCGACGATATGGTCCAGCGTGACAGCCGGAGCCAGATCGTAGTCAGGCACCACGACGATAGCACCCTCCCGCGTCAGCGCGGGTGCCATGAATGCCGAATCATCCTTGCTCAAGGCCTTCCAGTAGCCGCCGTGAATGAAGATGAGAACAGGCGCAGCTTGTGCTTTCGCAGCCTGAGTTGTGGGCAGATAGATATCCAGAACATCCATAGCCCTGGGGCTGTAGCGCTGGTTGCGAACTGTGCCAGGCAATGCAAACGCGGCCTGGCTTTCCTGCGTGTAGCGCGCCAGATACGCAAGCGGATCCTGCACGCTGGCGCGGGCGTTGTATTGGCGGTCGTAGTAAGCAGTCGTGAGGACGGTCGAGATGGGAGTCATTTTTCTGCGCGGCTTTGGTCGTCGGGCGGCGATCACTCGCAACGCACAGCATAAGCCACGCGGGTAGCTCTCTGGAGCCCCGAAAGCGTCAACTGCACGAGCCTGCATCCTCCAATTAGACCTATGCGCCTGTCACTTAGACACATTAAATTACATTCATGCAACTGAAATCAGAGCGTTGGAGCAGGTGTTGAGAAAAGCAAAAGCGGGGGCTGGCTGTGCAGCCATGATGTGGGGGCTCTGCGCCCAGGCCGGCGGCCTTGATAGAACAGGCCAGGATCTCGGACCTCTATTTGAGAACGGCAGCTATCTTTCCGTAGAGACCTATACGGTTCGGCCCCGGATCCAGGGCATGGATGCCTTAGGCAAGTCCACCGGACAGGTCGCCGACGATTACACCCAATGGGGCTTTGCATACAAGCAGGATGTGAATCCACGCACCTCGGTGCTGCTCATGCTGAGCAAGCCTTTTGGCCTCGACATCGCTTACAGCCCTCTGCAATCGCCTCTTTTTGGCGGCACGCAGGCCCGTGTGAGCAGCCACGAGCTCATGGGAGCCCTGCGCTACCGCTGGAGTGAGCACTGGGCTGTACATGGCGGGCTGCGTCTGCAGCGCACCGAAGGGCATGTCGCTCTGGGGGGGATGGTGTTTGGAGCACTCAATGGATACCGGGTGGACTTCAGACCCAGTACTGAGCCTGGCTACTTGCTAGGCATGAGCTATGAGCGCCCGGATATGGCTTTCCGCGTCGCTGCAACCTATTACTCTGCCATCAAGCACAAGATCGCTACCCGTGAAAACCTATGGCCGGGCGAAACAAGGACGGCATCGACTGCCCCGCAAAGCTTGAACCTGGATATCCAGACAGGCATCACGCCAGGCACTATGCTCTTTGGACAGATCCGCTGGACCAACTGGTCACAATTCAGGCTGTATCCGCAGACCTTGGCGGCGGTACTGCCAGGCCACAGCCTGGCAGACATGGAGGACACCACCACCTACACGCTGGGTCTTGGGCAGAGGCTGGCTGCGAACTGGTCCGGCTTTGTCGCCGTAGCTTATGACAAGCGCAGCGACAAGGCCGCGCTGTCGCCATTGCGCCCCACCGACGGCCGCCTTGGCTACACCGTAGGGGTGAGCTATCAGCAAGGCCAGTTCAAGCTCACGCCCTGGCTGAGCTACCAACGTCTGGGCTCGATAGATATTTCCAGCGGCGGCACGACCCTGGCGACCTTCGATGCCGAGTCCGCCACGGCGTTCGGGATCAAGCTCGGCTATCAGTTCTGAGAGCAGTCGCAGCGTTCACGCTGCTGCAATCTGACAGCCGATGCCCGAAGCGCTCAACCCAGCGCCGCAATCACGTCGGCCGGAGCCTGCACTAGCTCGATCAGCACGCCCTCGCCGGCAATCGGAAACTCGTCATTGCTCTTGGGGTGCAGGAAAGTGATGTCATAGCCTGCCGCTCCCTTGCGGATACCGCCAGGAGCAAATCGCACGCCATTGGCCGTCAGCCATTCCACGGCCTTGGGCAGGTCGTCGATCCACAGGCCGATGTGGTTCAGCGGCGTGGCGTGCACAGCGGGCTTTTTCTCGATGTCCATGGGCTGCATGATGTCCACTTCCACCTTCATCGCGCCCCGTCCCATGGACAGTATGTCCTCGTCCACGTTTTCGCGCTCGCTCTGAAAGGTGCCGGTCTGCTCCAGACCCAGCATGTCCACCCACAGCTTTTTCATGCGCTGTTTATCGGTACCACCGATGGCGACTTGCTGAATGCCCAGAACCTTGAAAGGACGATTGCTCATGAATGACTCCTTTATTGATAGCTTAAATCGCAATACTGGTATGCGCTAGAGCCGTTATTTAATAAAATATCAGACCTCGCCCAGCAACCAGCTGCTGGCCATGGCAAAGTATTCGCGCAGCCAGGCATTGAAACGTGTGGCCAAGGGCGTGGGCGCCGCCACAGGATAGACCTCGGGCAGATCCTGGCGCTTTGCAATGTCCATGGCGCGCATCAGATGAAAGTCGCTGCTGACCATGGCCATGGGCGCATCCGCAGCCACGCCGCGCTCGGCCAGCACCGGCCTGGGATAACCATCGAGCGTACCGCTGCCCAGCACTACGATGGATTGAACGGGCGGCACTTGCTGCGGCGAAAGGCCCAGGCCGGACAGGCGGCTCCAGAACCAGAACAGGCTGATCAGCCACAGCGCCAGAATGACCCAGCCCAGCGACCACAGCCTTTGACTCAAGGGCCTGGACGCACGCCAATGCTGCACTGAACGCCATTTCCAACTCAGCCAAAAGGCCCCGGCACCCAACATGGCGGGCAGCACCACGCCCACATTGAAATGCCCCATGCCCATCAGTACCAGTGCATCGGCCAATAGCAGCGCTCCCAGCAAAGCCAGCAGTGCGCGCGCGCATCTGGCTGAGCGGGAAATCGGGGTATCTGCTTTCAATGTCATAGCTGCTGGCTCATATTGGATAAGGGGCAGCGCCTATATTATTGAAAACTGCAAAGCCCGCAGAGCCCAAGCCCTGCGGGCTTTTGCTTCGGGGCCTGATCTGCAGCCCGGCCGCATGCCGGTGCCGGACCCAGGCCCCGAAAAGCGCTCATCACTCAAATTCCAGAATGATGTCGTCCACTGCCAGCGAATCTCCCTTGGCGGCGCTGATCTTGCTGACCACGCCGTCCTGGGCCGCGAACAGAATGTTCTCCATCTTCATGGCTTCGATGACGGCCAGCTTCTCGCCTGCCTGCACCCTCTGGCCGGGCTGCACGGCCACATCGACCAGCAGGCCGGGCATGGGCGAGAGCAGGAATTTGGACAAGTCGGGCGGGGCCTTGTAAGGCATGAGCTTGTGCATCTCGGCACCCTTGGGCGAGAGCACCAGCACATCGGCTTGCGTGCCGTTGTGGATGACGCGCAGAGCCAGCGGGTTCTTGCCGTTGCCGCGCTCGATCTGGCAGGTGAACGCCTTGCCGTTGCAGACGCCGCGCACCACCAGATCGCGAATATCGGCATTGCTGCGGAATTCGTAGGCCTTGTCGTCGATCACCACCTTGCAGACGCGGGCCTGGGCATCAAAGTCGGTCACCTCGCCAGTCACATACTGGTTCTTGCCTTCTGCCCCCAGAACCACAGCGGTGTACTTCTCGCCCACCTGCACCTGGTGGCCTTGCATCTGGCCGGTGATGGTCGATGCACGCGCACGGTAGCGGCGATTGCGGAACAGGGCCAGAGCCACCAGGAAGTCGGGATCATCGTGGGGCACGTCCTCGGCATGGAAGCCGTCGGCATAGTGCTGGGCGATGAAACCGGTGTTGAACTTGCCCGAGACAAAGTCCGGGTGCGCCAGCAGGGCCGCCTGGAACGGGATGTTTGAGCTGATGCCGCGGATGGCAAAACCGTTGAGTGCTTCGCGGGCCTTGGCGATGGCATCGTTGCGATCCTTGCCATGCACGATGAGCTTGGCAATCATCGAATCGTAGTACATGGGGATCTCGCCACCGTCATAGACGCCGGTATCCACACGCACGCCGTTCAGGTGCTCGGTGTCGGACTGCCACATAGTCTGCTCGGGCGGCGCAAATCGCACCAGGCGGCCAGTCGAAGGCAGGAAATTGCGGAACGGGTCTTCGGCGTTGATACGGCACTCGATGGCCCAGCCGTCGCGCTTCACATCGGCCTGGGTGAAAGACAGCTTTTCGCCGGCGGCCACGCGGATCATCTGCTCGACCAGATCGAGGCCGGTGATGCATTCGGTCACCGGGTGCTCCACCTGCAGACGGGTGTTCATCTCCAGGAAGTAGAAGTCCTGGTCCTTGCCGACCACGAACTCCACGGTGCCGGCGCTCTGGTATTTGACGGCCTTGGCCAGGGCCACGGCCTGCTCGCCCATGGCCTTGCGGGTTTCGTCACTGATGAAGGGCGAAGGCGCTTCCTCGATCACCTTCTGGTGACGGCGCTGGATCGAGCATTCGCGCTCGTTCAGGTAAACCACATTGCCGTGGCTATCGCCCAGAATCTGGATTTCGATATGGCGGGGCTCCTGAACAAATTTCTCGATGAAGATACGGTCATCGCCAAAGCTGTTGCGAGCCTCGTTCTGGCAGGAGGCAAAACCTTCAAAGGCTTCCTTGTCGTTGAAGGCCACGCGCAGACCCTTGCCGCCGCCACCGGCCGAAGCCTTGATCATCACGGGGTAGCCTATGCCCTTGGCGATTTCCACTGCCTGCTCGGGGCCTGCGATGGCGTCGTTGTAGCCAGGGATGGTGTTGACTTGGGCTTCGCCGGCCAGCTTCTTGGAGGCAATCTTGTCGCCCATGGCAGCAATGGAATGCGACTTGGGGCCGATGAAGGCAATGCCCTCTTCTTCGCAGCGCTTGGCAAAGCCCTCATTTTCCGAGAGAAAACCGTAGCCGGGGTGCACTGCCTGTGCGCCGGTCTGCTTGCAGGCTTCAATGATTTTCTCGCCCAGCAGATAGGACTCGCGACTGGGTGCAGGGCCCAGGCGCACGGCCTCGTCGGCCAGCTTGACATGGCGCGCGTCCTTGTCGGCATCGGAATAGACCGCCACGGTCTGGATGCCCATCTTGCGCGCGGTGGCGATGACTCGGCAGGCGATCTCGCCACGGTTGGCGATCAGAATCTTGGTAAACATGGATATATCTCCTGGTTCTTCTTGTTCTTACAGAGGAATGTTCCCGTGCTTGCGCCAGGGGTTGTCCAGCTGCTTGTTCTTGAGCATCTCCAGCGAGCGGCAGATGCGCTTGCGCGTTTCATGCGGCTGGATCACATCGTCGATAAAGCCACGGGCACCGGCCACAAAGGGGTTGGCAAAGCGTTCCTTGTATTCCGCTTCGCGCGCGGCCAGCTTCACCGGATCGTTCTTGTCTTCGCGGAAGATGATCTCCACCGCGCCCTTGGCACCCATCACGGCGATTTCCGCATGGGGCCAGGCCAGGTTCACGTCGCCACGCAAATGCTTGGAAGCCATCACGTCGTACGCGCCGCCATAGGCCTTGCGGGTGATGACGGTGATCTTCGGCACCGTGGCTTCGGCATACGCGTACAGCAACTTGGCGCCGTGCTTGATGATGCCGCCGTATTCCTGAGAGGTACCGGGCATGAAACCGGGCACGTCGACAAAGGTGACCACGGGGATGTTGAAGGCATCGCAAAAGCGCACGAAGCGCGCCGCCTTGATGGAGGATTTGATGTCCAGGCAGCCAGCCAGCACCAGGGGCTGATTGGCTACGACGCCCACGGTCTGGCCGGCCATGCGGGCAAAACCGATGATGATGTTCTTGGCGTACTCGGGCTGCAGCTCGAAGAAATCGCCATCGTCCACGGTCTTGAGAATCAGCTCCTTCATGTCGTAGGGCTTGTTGGCGTTTTCAGGCACCAGCGTATCCAGCGACATGTCGGCGCGGCCCACGGGGTCTGTGGTTTCGCGCACGGGAGCCTTTTCCTTGTTGTTCAAGGGCAGATAGTTATAGAGGCGACGCAGCATCATCAGTGCTTCCACGTCATTGTCGAAAGCCATGTCGGCCACGCCGCTCTTGGTGGTGTGGGTGATGGCTCCGCCCAGCTCTTCGGCCGTGACTTCCTCGTGAGTCACTGTCTTCACGACTTCGGGCCCGGTCACGAACATATAGGAGCTGTCCTTGACCATGAAGATGAAGTCGGTCATGGCCGGCGAGTACACGGCGCCGCCGGCACTAGGGCCCATGATCATGGAGATCTGGGGCACCACACCCGAGGCCAGCACATTCTTCTGGAATACATCGGCATAGCCGCCCAGAGAGGCAACGCCTTCCTGGATACGCGCGCCGCCCGAATCGTTGAGGCCGATGACGGGAGCTCCGACCTTCATGGCCTGGTCCATCACCTTGCAGATCTTCTCTGCATGGGTTTCGGACAGCGCGCCGCCGAAAACCGTGAAGTCCTGGCTGAACACAAAGACCAGACGGCCGTTGATCATGCCGTAGCCGGTGACCACGCCGTCGCCCGGGATCTTGGTGTTTTCCATGCCGAAGTCCGTGCAGCGGTGCTCCACGAACATGTCCCACTCTTCAAAAGTGCCGTCGTCCAGCAGCAGCTCGATACGCTCACGCGCCGTCAGCTTGCCTTTCTTGTGCTGCGCATCGATGCGCTTTTGTCCCCCACCCAACCGAGCGAGTTCTCGCTTGGCTTCCAGCTGCTTCAGGATATCGTCTTGCATGCTTGTCCTCTAACGTGATTTGGGTTGCTTGTCTCGCAATGGTGATGCTGCGATGCTATGGTAATAAGAGCTGCTAGCGCCTACTGCATTTGGGCTAGAAGCAGATTTCTTGCTGCGGTACTGGCAGCGATACGACCTGCTGCCACATCGTCCTGAAGGACGGGGAGCATGGCCTTGACCTGCGGATGCTGGCGAAACGCCTGCTTGAGGCCGAAGTCGATGCGCTCCCACATCCAGGACAGGGCTTGCTTCTCGCGGCGCAGGGCCAGGCGACCGTTGACGGTCTGCAGCTCTCTGAAGCTGCTGACTGCAGCCCAGAAGCCCTCCACCCCCTGCCCCAGCAAGGCACTGATCTGCAGCACACGCGGCTGCCACAGCGCGCCGGTGTTGGCGTGGTCGGGGTTGCCGTGCATGCCCAGCAGGCGCAGGCTCGATGTGATCTGGGCCTGGGCACGCGTGGCCGCATGGGGGTCGATGTCGGCCTTGTTGATGACCACCAGATCGGCCAGCTCCATCACGCCCTTCTTGATGGCCTGCAGGTCGTCACCCGCATTGGGCAGCTGCAGCACGCAGAACATGTCCGTCATGCCGTGCACGGCGATCTCGCTCTGACCCACGCCCACGGTCTCGACGATGACCACGTCGTAACCGGCGGCTTCGCAGACCAGCATGGCCTCGCGCGTCTTTTCGGCCACGCCGCCTAGCGTGCCGCTGCTGGGACTGGGGCGGATATAGGCCTCCAGCCGCATGGACAGTTGCTCCATGCGGGTCTTGTCGCCGAGGATGGAGCCGCCCGAAACGGTACTGGACGGATCAATCGCCAGTACGGCGACACGCAGACCCTTCTCTATCAGGAACAGGCCCAGGGCTTCGATGAAGGTGGATTTGCCGACGCCCGGCACGCCGCTGATGCCAAGGCGAAATGCCTTGCCCGTGTGCGGCAGCAGAGCGGTGAGCAGACCGTCAGCCTGTTCACGGTGGTCGGCCCGGGAGGATTCAAGCAAGGTAATGGCCTTGGCCATGGCCCGGCGCTGCACGGCAGGGTCGCCGCGCAGGATGCCGTCTTGCATTTGCTCAGGGGTCACGTTGCGATCGCCTTTGCTATCAATGCTTGCCGGCCGATCAGAGACCGTTGGCCTTCTTGATCTGCTCCAGCACATCCTTGGCGCTGGCAGGAATGGGAGTGCCGGGTCCGTATACGCCCTTGACGCCCGCGTTGTAGAGGAAATCATAGTCCTGAGCGGGAATCACACCGCCCACAAAGACGATGATGTCGTCCGCACCCTGCTTCTTGAGCTCGGCAATGATGGCTGGCACCAAAGTCTTGTGCCCGGCGGCCAGAGTGGAGACACCCACAGCGTGCACATCGTTCTCGATGGCCTGGCGAGCGCATTCTTCGGGGGTCTGGAACAGAGGCCCCATGTCCACGTCGAAACCCAGGTCGGCAAAGGCAGTGGCGACCACCTTGGCTCCACGGTCATGGCCATCCTGACCCAGCTTGGCGATCATCACTCGGGGGCGTCGGCCCATGGCCTGCGAAGCGGTGTTGATTTCTTCCTTGAGCTTGTCCCAGCCTTCGGCGGAGTCATAAGCGGCAGCGTACACACCGGTCACCTTCTGGGTATCGGCGCGGTGGCGGCCAAACGCCTTTTCCATCGCGTCGGAAACTTCACCTACCGTGGCACGCAGACGCACGGCCTTGATGGACAGATCCAGCAGATTGCCCTCGCCGGACTCTGCCGCTGCCGTGATGGCAGCCAGCGCAGCTTCGACCAGGGCTGCATCGCGCTTAGCCTTGATATTCTTGAGCCGCGCAATTTGGCTGTCACGCACCTTGACATTGTCCACTTCCAGAATGTCGACCGGGTCTTCCTTGGCCAGCTTGTACTTGTTGACGCCGACGATGACTTCCTTGCCCGAGTCGATACGCGCCTGCTTCTCGGCGGCGGCAGCCTCGATCTTGAGCTTGGCCCAGCCGCTATCCACCGCGGCAGTCATGCCGCCCATGGCATCGACCTCTTCAATGATGGCCCAGGCCTTGTCGGCCATTTCCTGGGTCAGTTTTTCCATCATGTAGGAGCCGGCCCAGGGGTCGATCACATTGGTGATATGGGTCTCTTCCTGAATGATCAGTTGTGTGTTGCGGGCAATACGGGCAGAGAACTCCGTGGGCAGGGCGATGGCCTCGTCCAGCGCATTGGTGTGCAGGGACTGGGTGCCGCCGAACACGGCCGCCATGGCTTCGATAGTGGTGCGCACCACGTTGTTGTAGGGGTCCTGTTCGGTCAGCGACCAACCCGAAGTCTGGCTATGGGTGCGCAGCATCAGGCTCTTGGGGTTCTTGGCGTCAAAGCCTTTCATGATGCGGCACCACAGCAGGCGCGCAGCACGCATCTTGGCCACTTCCAGGTAGAAATTCATGCCCACGGCCCAGAAGAAGGACAGACGGCCCGCAAAAGCGTCCACGTCCATGCCCTTGGCAATGGCTGTCTTCACATATTCCTTGCCGTCGGCCAACGTGAAAGCCATTTCCAGCGCCTGGTTGGCACCGGCTTCCTGCATGTGGTAGCCCGAGATCGAGATCGAGTTGAACTTTGGCATGTTCTGGCTCGTGTACTCGATGATGTCGCCAATGATCTTCATCGACGGCTTGGGCGGATAGATATAGGTGTTGCGCACCATGAACTCTTTCAGAATATCGTTCTGAATCGTTCCCGCGAGCTGGTCCTGCGAGACGCCCTGCTCTTCGGCGGCTACCACATAGCCGGCCAGCACGGGCAGCACGGCGCCGTTCATGGTCATGGAAACGGACACCTTGTCCAGAGGGATCTCGTTGAAGAGGATCTTCATGTCCTCGACGGAGTCAATCGCCACACCGGCCTTGCCCACATCCCCCGTCACGCGTGGATGGTCAGAGTCGTAGCCACGGTGCGTAGCCAGGTCAAAAGCGACGGAAACGCCTTGACCGCCGGCAGCCAGGGCCTTGCGATAGAAGGCGTTGGATTCTTCGGCGGTGGAGAATCCCGCGTACTGGCGAATGGTCCAGGGCCGGCCTGCATACATGGTGGCCTGGGGGCCGCGGATATAAGGGGCGAATCCCGGCAGCGTGTTGGTAAAGGGCAGATCGGCAGTGTCTTCAGCCGTATACAGCGGCTTGACGGTGATGCCGTCCGGCGTGACCCAGTTCAGGTTGTTGATGTCGCCACCGGGGGCCGCCTTGTTGGCGGCCTTGTTCCAGGCTTGCAGATCAGCGGGTGCAAATTCTTGTGGGTCCTGTGCCGGATTCTCTTGGCTCATGTTGTCTCTCGTATGCGGTGCGCGCAGTGAAGTTTGGAATTGCGGTGAACTACCTAGATGCGCCTAGTGTACATGATTCATAATTATGAATTCAAAATACTTGCAGCATATAATCTCGCGTAATGACAAGCAAAACACTTACTCCTCTTGCGCTATATGAGCAGGTCGCCGAGCAGTTGCGTCAACGCATCTTCCGGCGAGAGCTTGAGCCCGGAGCCTGGATCGACGAACTCAAGATTGCCGAGGAATACGGCATCAGCCGCACCCCCCTGCGCGAGGCACTGAAAGTATTGGCCGCTGAAGGTCTGGTGACCATGAAGCTGCGTCGAGGCGCTTACGTGACCGAGGTATCGCGCAAGGACATCTCCGACGTCTATCGATTGCTGAGTCTGCTGGAGGCAGATGCTGCGGCCGAGGTTGCCGGCAAGGCCACGGACGAGCAATTGCAGCGTCTGCAGCAGACCCACGAGGAGTTGAAGCGGAACACAGCCGACGCCGAGCGGTTTTTTGCGCTCAACGAGAGCTTTCACATGCAGATTCTCGATATTGCCGATAACCGCTGGCGTAACCAACTGGTGGCCGATTTGCGCAAGGTCATGAAGCTGAACCGTCACAAATCACTGTTCAAACAAGGCCGTATTGAAGATTCCTTGGCAGAGCACGAAGCCATCATGCAAGCACTGCTGAAGCGCGATCCGAAAATTGCCATGAGCGCAGTGCAGCAGCATTTCTCAAATGGACTCGACGCTGCGATCTAAAAGATCCATGTTCGATCCGTTCTAGTATTTATCCTACAAATTTGAAATATTGGATTACCCACTTCATGCGATGCTTGTCAGGTAACTGAATGTGCTTTCAGTGTTACAGGACCATGATTCATGCTGGCGCAATTTTTCTGGAGCCCGTCTGCCGACGCTCACGTGCTAAAGGGTGAATATGACCCCTTCCTTGTGACCTTATCGCTGGCAGTTTGTTGGATTGCCTCTGGTCAAGCTTTGCGCCATGCTGCTTTTGCCAGACTGGCCACATCAAGGCAGTTGCGCAACTGGTCTATTGTGAGCGGGTCGCTGGCACTGGGCATAGGCATCTGGGCCATGCATTTCATCGGCATGCTCGCTTATTCGATGCATGCTGCAGTTCAGTATGATTTGCCGGTCACCGTCTTCTCGATCATTCCAGGTATCGCGGCATCAGCAGTGGCCCTTGCCTTGCTGGCTCACAATGAACTCAATCTCAGGCAATTGGCATTAGGCGGCTTGACGGTTGGTATCGGCATTGCTGCAATGCATTACAGCGGCATGGCAGCAATGCGCATGCCTGCCACGCACCAGTACTCACCACTCTGGTTTGCCATTTCTCTCATTGTTGGCGTAGCGCTGGCCACCTTGGCGCTCTGGATTCGTTTCGGGCTGGCACGCTTCAACCTCAAACAAGACCACTGGCGCAAAACGCTGGCAGCCATCATCATGGGCGCCGCGATCTCAGGCATGCATTACACAGCCATGCTGGCGCTGCGAGTCACGGCCGAGCATGAAACGCATGACGCGGCATCATCAAACGATCGTTTGATTCTGGCGCTGACCATTGCCGTTATTACTCTGCTATTTGGCGGACTGATCGCACAGGCCAATGCCTTGATTCAGTACCGCAGTCGCTGGCAGAAAGTGGATATGAATGAAGCCCGACTGCAAGCTTTGGTGAATATGGCAGCAGATGGAATTATCTGCATCGATAATCGGGGATGCGTAACGGATTACAACCCTGCAGCTGAGGTCATATTCGGCTGGAGCCCAGATGAAGTATTGGGCCAGAACGTGAAAATGCTCATGCCCGCAGCGCTGTTCAACCAGCATGATCATTATCTGGAACAGCATGAAGCCGGCCAGCGAAACAACGCGCCACCTCTGAAGAACAAGATTTCAGAGGTGCTCGGCCAGCACAAGGACGGTACGCTGATTCCCATGCGCCTGGCCTTGAGCCAGGCCGAGGCTCGGGGTCAGCGCATGTATGTAGGCCTTCTGACCGATCTCTCAGACCGCAAGCGAACCGAACGGCAACTACATATAGCTGCCACGGTATTCAATCATTCCTTCGAAGGCATGGTGGTCCTTGATGCGAACCGGAAAATTGTAGATATCAATCCGGCCTTTGCGCGTATCAGCGGCTTGAACCGCCAGGGAGCGAAGAACAAGGAGTTCTCCAGTCTTTTCATCCACGACGATGACAACACGGCAGTCCAGTGGTCGCAGATCTGGACCGAAATCGGTAAAAAAGGGCACTGGCAAGGCCTGCGTGTCATGCACCATGACAGGAACCGACATCAGATTTCCCTGACGGCAGTGCGCGACGAGCAGCATCGCCTGCACCATTACATCGCGGTCTGCTATCAAAGCATCGATATCCCGCTTGGAGCCACGATCTGAGCCCTATACCAGCCTGGATGTCTCTGGCGCTATCATTCGCGTAGCGGGAAATTGCCCGCTTCCTGAAGGCAAGCGCATGAACCAAGCAAGTGAAACTGATGTACTGGGTCTCCAAGCAGAGAAACAGCATTTGACTATCGAGCAAGTGCAAACCTTGCCAGAGCTTCTGGCCATGCGGGTTCGCTGCACGCCATCAGGCGAGGCTTACCGAGAGTTCGATGAAAGCACAAATGCCTGGAAAAGCCTGAGCTGGGCCGAAACAGCCGAACGTGTCGCTCTGTGGAGCCACGCCTTATGTGCCTCGAATCTTCCTCCAGGCGCAAGGGTTGCAATCTTGCTGCCCAATGGTTTTGATGCAATGACCATCGACCAGGCCTGTCTGCGCTGTGGTTACGTGCCAGTTCCTCTGCATGCCATCGACAATGCTGGCAGCATTGCCTACATCCTGGCCGACTCGGGTGCTTCCTTGCTGGTCGTGGCCGACGCCAAGGCCTGGCAGAGAATTTGTGCTACAGGTCAGGACCTGCCGGGACTCCAGGCCGTTATTCACGCACAGCAAGGCCGTCCAATCGATTCATCGAATGCCTACGTCGTACCTGTCGAGCAAGCAGAGCAGGACTCAGTCAAGGCCTTGCAGCGTAAGCCGGTCATTGTTTTGTCTGCCTGGCTTCAGGCTGGTCAGCAGCATACCTCTGCCCTCCCCCTGCCACCAAAGAAAACGGAGCTGGCGGGCATTGTCTACACCTCCGGTACGACGGGAAAGCCCAAGGGCGTCATGCTCACTCACGACAACGTGGTCAGTGATTTACACGCGGTGATGCAGCGTGTGAAGGCCTTCCCTGAGGACGTCTTTCTCTCGTTCCTGCCGCTCTCTCACACTTTCGAGCGAACTGCAGGCTACTACCTGGCTGTTGCTACCGGTTCCTGCGTCGCCTACGCACGCTCTGTTGCACAACTCGCACAGGATATGAAACAGGTCAAGCCGACCATACTGATCTCGGTGCCTCGCATCTATGAACGTGTTTATGCCAAGATTCAGGAGTCGTTTGCTTCCAGCCCTTTCAAGCACAAGCTGTTCGACGCTGCAGTCAACAAAGGCTGGAAGAGCTTCTGCGCTCATCAAGGCATGCCCTTGGGCGAGCAACTGGAAGCCAAGGCGAGCTGGGCTTCTGCCTTGCCCGGCTGGCTTTTGCGCAAACTTGTCGCCCAGCCCCTACTTGCGCAGTTTGGAGGCCGGCTTCGCGTGGCTGTGAGTGGCGGAGCTCCACTGTCTCCGACAATTGCGCGCACTTTTCTAGGTCTGGGCCTGCCCATGGTGCAAGGCTATGGCATGACCGAAACCTCTCCTGTCGTCAGCGCCAACGGGCTCGACGATAACTGGCCCGATACCGTTGGCCGCGTACTGCCGGGAATTGAGGTTCGAATTGGCGAGGATCAGGAGTTGCAGGTGTCTGGCCCGGTAGTGATGCGCGGTTATTGGAACCGTCCGGAAGACACTGCCAAAGCCTTTACTGCCGACGGATGGCTGAGAACCGGCGACCAAGCTTCAATCGAAAATGGCCGTATCCGAATTAAAGGTCGCATCAAGGAAATCATTGTTACATCGACGGGTGAGAAAGTGCCTCCCAATGATGTGGAACAGGCCATCCTCGTCGATCCCCTGTTTGAGCAAGTGTTTGTCGTTGGCGAGGATCGTCCGTTCATCGCCTGTATTGCGGTTGTTAGTCAAGTGGAGTGGGAAATCCTTTCCAGGAGTATTGGCCTAAACCCGAATGATGGATCCAGTCTGCAGCATGCAGCGGCAGAGAGAGAAGCGCTTACCCGAATCGAAAAGCAGACACGCAGCTTTGCCCGTTATGCAGTGCCCAGAGCCATCCACCTGGTCAGGGATAGTTGGAACATTGACAACGGCTTGATGACCCCTACCCTCAAGCTCAAGCGAAAGAACCTGATGGCTCACTACAAAGACGCTATCGAGCAGATGTACGTCAAACCCATTGACAGCTGGAAGACAAAGGCTCAGTAATTGATCGAGACAGGGTGTAAGGAGCCCTAGAGAATTTCATGTAAGTTACATTAAATATTTCTATTAATCTCAGACATGGGCAAGATGCCTTGCAATCAACTTCTGATTCCGTTACTAACTTCATATTCACCGACCTTCTCTCTTCTTCAGCCATTCGATGACGATGTCTGACACCGGCTTCTCATAGCCACGGTAATCATGCTTTGCTCCGGAGACCTCCACTTGCGTAAAGTTCTCGGAAACGAGGGACTTGCGAAAAGAAGCTGCTCTCGCATCCATTTCGTTGTCACCGTACACATCGACAACTGGAAGCTTCACTTTTCGCAGATTTAGATTGGTGTTAACAGGTTCCTTGCCTCCCGCAGTCAATCCGACCCCGATGAAACCTACAATCGGCGCAGTGGGATTGTTTGTCAGGAAGCCAGTTGCCATACGCCCACCCATGCTGTGCCCCATCAAGTAGATGCGCTCCACTCCTTTCTGCATTTTCAGATATTCAATTGCAGATTGAATTCGCTGATAGGCCTCCGGAAACGAGGCGGCAAGCTCGGGCGAATCAGGCGAGTCTGCGCCAGGATCCGGCATCCGCAAAGAGAAGGTGTGGAAGCCTAAGTCTTTGTGAATAGCACGCCTCAATGGCCCGACTACGTTACCGTCGGGAGAGTTCCCTCTGCCATGAGCCAGGACAACTCCCACCTTGGAGTCCTTTCCGTCAAGATACTCACCTTGAGGCATCTGCGCCGTAACCGGCATCGCCAAGACGCAACTGAAAACCCATATGAGTGATTTGAGCACTGACATCACAGGTACTCCCTTGGTAAGAGTTAGCTCTGGCGTGACGGACTTGCGCTTCAATAGCGCTAACTTGAGAGAATTGAACCCGCTACACATACTCTTGGAAGTCATCAATAGAGGCTCACTACTGTCCTCCAAAAGCCAGCTTACATGACCGCCAGGAGTCTTCTACCGCTCTTGAACTTAGCTGCTCTCGATAAATCAATCGATATTCATAGACCGCTTGATCTGCACCTGCAGGCTAAGCTGCTCTAATTCGTCGTCTCACCTTGCAAGATCACCTCTCAAACGGCAAATGATCTACAGTCTCTGCAGCTCCTGCACCAGCTTGTGCCTGCCATAGCGTGCCACGCGCCCAGGCAAGCCCGGTGCAACCAGACAATGTCATTGAGTACTTTGGCCAAGCCTATCCCCTCTTCGGTGCGCTAACCAGGCCTTCTGTAAGCACGTGATGTCGGCCGTCTTGGACCGCCCCCATGCCACGATGCCTTTTGCATCGCTGACATAATCCTGCAGTATCTGCTTGAGGGTGACGAGACCGTGAACAGGCAGGCCTGTCGCTTGGACCTCCTCGATTTCTGCTTCACGTCTCCGCAGCCATTCCTGGGCAAGAGCGCGCCGGGTGAACGTCTTGGACTCGGAAAGAGTCAGTTCTCCGCCTTCCTTCAGACGGATCTGAGCTGGAACGATATGACACCCTTGGCACTCTTTCGTTGGGTGATGGTTCCCATCAGTGCTCCATGAAATTCGTGGTGCGCCAATGTAGCATTCAGCATCAAAAAACCCGGAAAAACGGGGTACGACAGGGTCAATCTTCAGTGCACCACAAGGCACTTTTCATAGTATGAGCACCGAACAAACCTTTAAAAAACAACTAGATAGCAACATGTGGCGCATGTCGGTGGCGCCAATGATGGACTGGACAGACAAGCATTGCCGCTATTTCCACCGCCTGCTCAGCCAGCACACCCTGCTCTACACCGAAATGGTGACAACCGGAGCTCTGGTGCATGGCGATGTGGCTCGTCATCTGCGGTTTGAGGCCGAAGAGCACCCCGTGGCATTGCAATTGGGTGGCTCGGAGCCAGCAGATCTGGCGCACAGTGCACGCCTGGGCGAGCAATGGGGCTATGACGAGATCAATCTCAACTGCGGCTGCCCCAGCGAGCGCGTTCAGCGTGGGGCTTTCGGCGCCTGCCTGATGAACGAGGCCGCACTGGTAGCCGATTGCGTCAAGGCCATGGCCGATGTCGTGTCCGTGCCCGTCACTGTCAAGCACCGAATCGGCATCGACAAGATCGAAAGCTACGATTTTGTGCGCGACTTCGTCGGCACCGTTGCCGATGCAGGCTGCCAGGTGTTTGTGGTTCATGCCCGCAACGCCTGGCTCAAAGGCCTCTCCCCCAAGGAAAACCGTGAAATCCCGCCGCTGCGCTACGAAGTCGTGGCACAACTCAAGCGTGACTTTCCGGGCCTGACCATCGCGGTCAACGGCGGCATCAAGACCGACGACATAGTGCAGCAGCAGTTGCAGCAGGTCGATGGCGTCATGGTGGGCCGCGAGGCCTACCACAACCCCTGGTGGATGGCGTCCTGGGATGCTCTTTACTATCAGGATGAGAGCAGAGAGCGTACGCGCGAACAGATCGAAGAGCAGATGGTGCTGTATATGGAACGCGAAGCACGCGAGCATGGCACGCACTGGTATTCGATTGCCCGGCATATGCTGGGGCTGCGCAACGGCCTCGCCGGTGCGCGCCGCTGGCGCCAGGTCTGGAGCGACCACCGTCTCAAGACCCTGCCTGCGCACGAGGTTATGAAGCTGGCCCGCACCAAGCCGAACGAGATCCAGCCGGAACCCGCGGAGCAGATGCTTTGACCTTGCATGAAAAGCTGGCTTCGGTCAGCTTTTTTACTTTCAAGCGCGGCCAAGTCCGGCATGCGTTGCGCAATCCCCGCAGTTGCGCAGTTTGAAGGGAATTCACTACTTCGCATGTCAAACTCTGCTGTTATATTGCACTGCAACATAACCAGCAGAAGTGCGTCCCATGCTCTATCAGATCTACGAAATGCAGCGCGCAATGGTTGAGCCCTTTGCAGACTTTGCCCAGGCCGCCTCCAAGTTCTACAACAACCCCCACTCGGTCTTCAGCCAGGTGCCACTGGCCCAGCGCATGGCAGCGGGCTTCAACCTCATGTACCGCTTGGGCAAGGACTACGAAAAGCCCGAATTCGATCTGCATAACGTCGAAGTCAACGGCGTGGATGTCACCATCCGCGAGCGGGTGGAGGTCGACAAGCCGTTTTGTGAGCTGCGCCGCTTCAAGCGCTTTTCCGACGATCCAGAAACACTGGATCTCATGCTCAGCCAGCCTGTGGTGCTGATCGTTGCCCCCCTCTCGGGCCACTATGCCACCTTGCTGCGCGACACCGTGCAAAGCATGCTCGGAGGCCACAAGGTCTATATCACCGACTGGAAAAATGCCCGCACCGTGCCGCTGTCCGAGGGCGAGTTCCATCTGGACGACTATGTGAACTATGTGCAGGAATTCATTCGCTATCTGCAAGGGCGCTATGGTCAGTGTCATGTGGTCAGCGTCTGCCAGCCCACGGTGCCCGTGCTGGCGGCCGTCTCGCTGATGGCCAGCCGTGGCGAGGTGACGCCGCTGTCCATGACCATGATGGGCGGCCCTATTGATGCGCGCCGCTCACCGACGGCCGTCAACAACCTGGCCGAAACCCGCAGCTACGAATGGTTCGAGAACAACGTCATCTACGAGGTACCGAACAATTACCCCGGTGCCGGCCGCCGCGTCTACCCTGGTTTTTTGCAGTACTCGGGCTTTGTGGCCATGAATCCCGACCGCCATGCCAACAGCCATTACGACTATTTCAAGGATCTGATCAAGGGTGACGAGGCCAGCGCCGAGCACCACCGCAAGTTCTATGACGAGTACAACGCCGTGCTGGACATGGATGCCGACTACTATCTGGAGACCATCGCCACCGTGTTTCAGGAGTACAAGCTGGTCAAGGGCACCTGGGAAGTCAAAAACGAGCAGGGCCAGCCCGAGCTGGTGCGTCCTCAGGATATCCGCCACACAGCCTTGCTGACCGTGGAAGGCGAGCTCGACGATATCTCGGGCGCAGGCCAGACCCGCGCCGCCCATGATCTGTGTGCAGGCATCGCTGCCGAGGCGCGCCAGCATATCGAAGTCCAAGGTGCAGGCCATTACGGTATCTTCAGCGGCAGCCGCTGGCGCAAGACCGTCTACCCGCAGGTGCGCGACTTCATCCTGTCCCACCAGCCCGCGAGCGCGACAGCCGCCAGCGCCGCAGGCCATCTGAGCAGCGTCAGTGACGACGGAGCCGAGCTGGAAAGCAACGAGGCCCATGCCGACAAGTCTGCCAAGACCCTGAAAACAGGTCAAAATAGCGCCCCTGCCCAGAAAGGACGCGGCCCTCACCGCGCCAGGGCGTAAAGGCTCGCCAGACCAGAATGAACTCATCCATGTCCGCAGCCTCTTCGCTTCAAGCACTGGCTGCGAACATCGATGCAGCCCTGCCCCAGACACAGTGCACGCGCTGCGGTTATCCCGATTGCGCGTCCTATGCCAAGGCCATTGCTAGCGGAGAAGCAGCCATCAATCAATGCCCACCCGGTGGCCAGGAAGGCGTGCGCCGCCTGGCATCCATCACCGGCAGGCCGGAGTTGCCGCTCAGCGCTGCAAATGGCATCGAAACCCCGCGCACCCTGGCCCTGATCGACGAAGCCTGGTGCATAGGCTGCACGTTGTGCATCAAGGCCTGTCCCACCGACGCGATTCTGGGTGCCAACAAGCGCATGCACTCCGTGATTGCCGAGCATTGCACGGGCTGCGAGCTGTGCATTCCCGTCTGTCCGGTCGATTGCATAGAGCTGGTCAATGCCAGTGCCGAGGCCACGGGCTGGTCAGCCTGGAGCGCTGCCCAGGCCGAGCATGCCCGCCACCGCTATGGCGTGCATCTGCAGCGCACGGGTCGCAAGGCCAATGCGCCGGTGCGCACCACGGCACAGCCTCCCGCGGCAGACGCCGGTGCTCAGGCCGTCACGACGGCAGCGCCAGCACCCGACAAAAAGGCTGCGATTGCCGCCATTCTGGCCAAGGCCAAGGCTCAGCGCGCCCAGAATTGATACCGAATAAGCCGCTATCGCTTATGCAAAAAGCGCCAACAGCTCTTGATTCAATAGCATCTCCTGGGGCTGCAAAGCTCTCCCCGGGTCTCACTAGGCGCTGACCAGGCTTTTGTAGACGCCGCAGCCCCAGTACAGGCCTGCATGCTTGCAGACATAGGACATCTTGGTCTGTACCTGCTGGTTGCTGGGGTTGATGTAGTCATACTCGACCCAGCCCGGGCGCAACTCGGCCTGAGCCATGATGTCGGCCATCAGGCTGTCGCCGTCGATGCCGGGCACATCCTGCACGCGCAGCCCCACCTTGGCGGGATTGCCGCCGAAGGCACGGTACTCCCCTTCCGAGGACAGAGCGAACACATACATGTCGCGGTCGTGGAATGGCTGCTCAGGATCGGTCACGGTCTGCAGCAGGCTGGCGACACTGGACGAGCTTTTGGCTTGCCGCATGGTTGCCTGCACCAGGGCCACGGCCTCCTCGGCCGTGCCCTGCTGCAATCTGAAGCGCGACACCGCATCCGACAGATGCCGGGCGCGCAGCTGTAACTCCTGCGCCTGCTGCAGCGCCTGACCTACCATCTGGGCGTTGTGCTGGGTGATTTCGTCGATCTGACGCACGGCATTGCTGATTTCCTGAAGACCCGAGCTCTGGCTGCGGGCCGTGTCCGCAAGCGTCCCCATATGGGCAACCACATCGTGAATGGCCCGCGTCACGCCCTGGATCTCCTCGCCTGCACTGCGTAACTGCTGCGTGCTCTGGGCAACCTGCTGCACGGTCTCGCCGATCAACTGCCGAATCTCCTTGGCAGCTTCGGCGCTGCGCTGCGCCAGCGTCCGCACCTCACTGGCCACCACGGCAAAGCCACGCCCCTGTTCACCGGCTCTGGCAGCCTCCACCGCAGCGTTCAAGGCAAGAATATTGGTCTGGAAGGCAATGCCGTCAATCACGCCAATGATTTCCCGCATGCGCCCGGCATTGCGCTCTATCAGCTCCACCGACTGCACCGCATGCTGCATGGCTTGGGCGCCCTGATCGGCAGCGGCGCACACGCCGTCAGCGCGGGAATGTGCTGCCTTGCTCACTTCCGCATTGTGCTCAACCGCAGAGGTGAGCTGCTCGACACTGACCACCGTCTGCGCGAGATTGCTCGCCTGCATCTCGGTTCGTTCAGACAAGGCCTGATGGTCCTTGACCATGCCCTGTCCAGCCTGGGCAACCAGGGCCGCGTTGCTGCGAACATCGGCCACCATTGCCGACAACGCATGTACCATGGACTTGGTAAGGCTTGATGCGGAAAGTCCTTGTTGCGGCTCTCCGGCAACGCCAAGACTCAGGTCTCCATGAGCGACTCTTTCCAGCGCCAGCTGCATGTCCTGCCACTGCTGCCGCCAGCTCTTGTGAAGAGTACCGCCCCACAACAGCACTCCCATGATCCACAGCAGCAACCAGCCCAGCTGCCATGTTCCGCTCAGGCCCAGCACGGGCAAAACAGGCCCGGCCAGCAGCCATGGCAACCCCAAGCACAGCCATCCGGAATTCCTCATTCGTACGCGGTTTTTTTTGTCGGGCAAGATGCGCTTTTGCATTGCCTGTCTCCATTCGTTTTTTGTGGTCGACTTCGTTTGCTGAGCTCGCAGCCTGCTCACGGTAGCCCTTTGCTCTGTCATTCAGCTTACGTAACAAATTGCAATTTACGGTGCCTGCAAACCCGCAAAATCGAAACCATGAGCACTGTTTTCTCATGCGAAAATGGCATCAGCCCATAATGTGTCACTATGAATCCCCTGCTCTCGCGCTTACAGCCTTATCCGTTTGAACGCCTTCGCCAACTGTTTGCCTCTGCCCAGCCGCCCGAGGGCCTGCGCCCCATCAGCCTGGGCATCGGAGAGCCGCGCCACGCCACGCCGGCGTTCATTGAAAAAGCACTGAGCAGCGAACTCCAGGGCCTGTCCGTTTACCCCGCCACCGCCGGTCTGCCAGCGCTGCGCCAGGCCTGTGCGCAATGGGCCAACCGGCGCTATGGCGTAGAACTCGATGCAGCGACCCAGGTTCTGCCCGTCAATGGCTCGCGTGAAGCCCTGTTTGCCTTTACCCAGGTGGTGGTGGACAGCACCCGAGCCGGTGCGCGCGTCATCTGCCCCAATCCCTTCTATCAAATCTACGAAGGTGCGACGCTGCTGGCCGGGGCCACCCCCTATTACGCCGCCAGCGATGCTGCGCGCAACTTCGCCGTGAACTGGGATGCCGTGCCCGAGGAGGTATGGCAGAACACGCAGATGATTTTTGTCTGCTCTCCCGGCAACCCCACGGGCGCCGTGATGCCGCTCGGCGAATGGGAAAAGCTGTTCGCCCTGTCCGACAAACATGGCTTTGTGATTGCCAGCGACGAGTGCTACAGCGAGATCTACTTCCAGGAGGAAGCTCCGCTGGGCGGCCTGGAAGCGGCACAAAAGCTCGGTCGCCATGATTTCAAGAATCTGGTGATGTTCACCAGCCTGTCCAAACGCAGCAATGTGCCAGGACTGCGCAGCGGCTTTGTGGCAGGCGATGCGGCCCTGCTCAAGTCTTTCCTGCTCTACCGCACCTATCACGGCGGCGCCATGAGCCCCGTGGTGCAGACGGCATCGATTGCCGCCTGGGGCGACGAGGCCCATGTGCAGGAAAATCGCCGTCTCTACCGCGAGAAGTTTGCCCAGGTCACACCCGTGCTGTCCAGGGTCATGGATGTGAAGCTGCCCGATGCCAGCTTCTACCTCTGGGCTGGCATTCCGCCGCAATTGGGCATGGATGATGCACAATTCGCCAAGGAGCTGTATATTCATACAGGCGTGACAGTTTTACCGGGAAGCTATCTGGCACGTGAGGCCCATGGCTTCAACCCCGGAGCCAACCGCATTCGCATGGCTCTGGTGGCCGAGACGGCAGAATGCCTGGAAGCAGCTCAGCGCATTGCCCGGTTCATCGAGTCGCGCATACGCTGATTTCCACCCCAGCGCCTGCCCGGTGCAGGCCTTTATGACTTAACGATTCACCTCAACTTTCGATCCTTGACCGAAAACATCATGACGCAACAACTGCAATCCATCATCGACAACGCCTGGGACAACCGTGCCACTATTTCGCCTTCCGCCGCCCCCAAGGAAGTGGTGGATGCCGTGGAGCACGTGATTGCCGAACTCAATGACGGCAAGCTGCGCGTGGCCAGCCGCGAAGGCGTGGGCCAGTGGACCGTGCACCAGTGGATCAAGAAGGCCGTGCTGCTGTCCTTCCGTCTCAAGGACAATGCCCTGATCAACGGCGGCGCCCTGAACTTCTTCGACAAGGTGCCCACCAAGTTCGAGGGCATGAGCGAAGCCGAGATCGCCGCCACCGGCGTGCGCGTGGTGCCTCCTGCCGTGGCCCGTCGCGGCTCCTTCATCGCCAAGGGCGCGATCCTGATGCCTTCCTATGTGAACATCGGCGCCTATGTGGACGAAGGCACCATGGTCGACACCTGGGCCACCGTGGGCTCCTGCGCTCAAGTAGGCAAGAACGTGCACCTGTCGGGCGGCGTGGGCCTGGGCGGCGTGCTTGAGCCCCTGCAAGCCAACCCCACCATTATTGAAGACAACTGCTTCATCGGCGCCCGCTCCGAAGTCGTAGAAGGCGTGATCGTGGAAGAGAATTCCGTTCTGGGCATGGGCGTGTACATCGGCCAGTCCACGCCCTTGTTCAACCGCGAAACCGGCGAAATCACCTACGGCCGCGTGCCCAGCGGCTCGGTGGTGGTCAGCGGCAACATCCCCAAGCAGACCAAGGATGGCAAGGACTACTCCATGTATGCCGCCATCATCGTCAAGCGCGTGGATGCACAGACCCGCTCCAAGACCAGCATCAACGACCTGCTGCGCGACTGATGGGCGCCTGGCCCCGCTTGCTCTGCCTTGATGCAGACACCGCCATGGCCGCCCCCGCTCACAAGCCTGCCCGCTCCCGAGCGGGCAGGCTTTTTTCATGCTGGAAATCAGCTTTGCGCATCAAGCGCGACCTGCACCGAGTTGACACACGCTAACATGCGTGCACAGAGAGGCTGAGCGAAAAAGGATGAAGAAAAAATGAGCACCATGGAAAAAATTCTGCGTCTGATGTCCGAAAAAAAGGCTTCGGACGTCTATCTCTCCGCCCGTGCGCCGGCGCTGATCAAGATCAACGGTATCTGCATCCCCATCAACAATCAGGAGTTGCCGGTCGAAGCTCCGCTGGCCTTGCTCTCCGAAGTCGTCAAGCCGGAAGCCATAGAGGAGCTCAAACAGACAGGCGAGCTGAACATGGCCATACCCATGAGCGGCATAGGACGTTTTCGTATCAGCGCCATGCGCCAGCGTGGCTCCTACGCAGTTGTCGTGCGCTTCATCTCGCAGCAGGTGCCCTCGCGCGACAGCCTGAACCTGCCGTCCATTGTCAGCGAACTGGTCATGGAAAAGCGCGGCCTGGTGCTGGTCGTTGGCGCCACGGGCTCGGGCAAGAGCACGACACTGGCGACCATGATCGACGAACGCAACGACACGCTCACTGGCCATATCCTCACGGTGGAAGACCCCATCGAATACCAGTTTCGCAACAAGAAATCCATCGTCAACCAGCGTGAGGTCGGCACCGATACCAGTACCCTCGCAACCGCACTCAAGAATGCGCTGCGTCAGGCACCCGATGTGATTCTGATCGGCGAAATCCGCGACCGCGAGACCATGTCGGCCGCACTGGCCTATGCCCAGTCCGGCCATCTGTGCCTGGCAACCCTGCATGCCAACAACAGCTATCACACGCTCAATCGCATCCTGTCCTTCTTCCCCGAGGAGGTACGCCCCAGCATGCTGGGCGAGCTGGCCGCCTCGCTCAAGGCCGTGATCTCTCAGCGCCTGGTCCGTACCGTTACCGGCACCCGCGTGCCGGCCGTGGAAGTCATGCTCAATACCAAGCTCATCAGCGACATGATTGTCAAGGGCGACTTCGGTGGCGTGAAGGAGGCCATGGAAAAATCCATGGCCGAAGGCTCGCAGACCTTCGAGGACGCACTGGCAGCCCTGGTGCGCAGTGGCACAATTGAGCGCAGTGAAGCGCTGGCCTATGCCGACTCGCCCACCAATCTGATGTGGCGCATGGATAATGACGTCAGCCACGCGGCCACTGCTGCCAACGCCCCGGCCGTCACCGATGTGACTCTACCCGGCGATGACGATATGCCGTCCTTCACGGAAATCACCCTGGATGTCAGAACCGCCTGAAGCCGCCAGCCAAGGCGGCATAGGCATTGTTTTAGTTTGAAGCCCCCTCCATGTCCCGGACACTGCAACTGACCGAGCAGCTCATCAGCCTGCCCTCCGTCACCCCCGAAGATGCTGGCTGCCTTGAGCTGCTCGCCGATGCCCTGACACCCATGGGATTTACCTGCGAGCGGCTGGACAGCGGCCCCGCAGACTTCCGCGTACAAAACCTGTGGGCAAAGCGCGCTCCTGCGATTTCTCAGTCTACGCAAGGTGCTATCAATTCAGATAGGCCTGTGCTGGTCTTTGCCGGCCATACCGATGTGGTGCCACCCGGCCCGCTCAAGGAATGGACCAGCCCGCCTTTCGTGCCCATGCACCGCGACGGCAAGCTCTACGGCCGTGGTGCCAGCGACATGAAGACCTCCATCGCCGCCTTTGTCGTGGCGCTGGAGGAGTTTCTGCAGGCCACGCCCGAGCCCGCCTTCGACATCGCCCTGCTGCTGACCAGCGACGAGGAAGGCCCCTCGGTCGACGGCACCAAGGTCGTGGTCGAAGAGCTGCGCCAGCGTGGCGAGCGCCTGGACTGGTGCATCGTGGGCGAGCCCACCTCGGTCAAACAGACCGGCGACATGATCAAGAACGGTCGCCGCGGCACCATGAGCGGCAAGCTCACCGTCAACGGCGTGCAAGGTCATATCGCCTACCCGCAACTGGCACGCAACCCCATTCACGAGGCCTTGCCCGCACTCGCGGAACTCGCGGCCACGGTCTGGGACCGCGGCAATGCGTTCTTCCCGCCCACCAGCTGGCAGATCAGCAATATCCATGGCGGCACGGGCGCCAGCAACGTCATTCCCGGTCACGTGGTGATCGACTTCAATTTCCGCTTCTGCACCGAGTCCAGTTCCGACTCCCTGCAAAAGCGCGTACATGAAATCCTGGACCGCCATGGCGTCGAATACTCGCTGGTCTGGACCGTGGGCGGACAGCCTTTTCTGACCACACCGGGCACCCTGGTGCAGGCCGTGCAGGCCGCCATCAAGGATGAAACCGGACTGGATACCGAGCTATCCACCACGGGCGGCACCAGCGATGGCCGCTTCATCGCCCAGATCTGCCCTCAGGTCATCGAGATGGGCCCGCCCAATGCCAGCATCCACAAGATCGACGAACACATCGCCGTGGCCGATATCGAGCCCCTGAAAAACATCTACCGCAAGACTCTGGAACAACTCCAGCGCCAGCAGACCGCACCCCAGACCGCATGAGCACTACCAGCACAACCCTGATCTCCGGCAACACCGTTGCCGAACTGATTGCCAGCGGCACCCAGGCGCTCACCGCTGCCGGCGTGGCTTTTGGCCACGGCACGGCCACGGCCGAAGACGAAGCGGCCTGGCTGGTGCTCTGGAAGCTAGGCCTGCCCCTGGACAGCGAACTCACGCCCGGCGCTCCGGAATCTGTTGCAAATCAGCCTGTATCTCTTGATGCACAAGCGCAGATAGCTACTCTTTTTGAAGAACGTATCCGCAGCCGCAAGCCCGCAGCCTATCTGACGAACGAGGCCTGGCTTGTAGGAGTGCCCTTCTACATCGACGAGCGCTCCATCGTGCCGCGCAGCTTTATCGCCGAGCTGCTGGCCGATGGCAGCATCGACGGCTGGCTGTCCGACAAGACCGTGCAGGTGCTCGACCTATGCACCGGCAACGGCTCTCTGGCCTGCCTGGCCGCCATGGCCTATCCCGAAGTCCGGGTGACCGGTGCTGATATCTCGACCGATGCCCTGGCCGTCGCCCGCATCAATGTGGACAAGCACGGGCTGCAGGATCGCGTGACGCTGCTGGAAAGCAACGGCATGAGCCAGGTGCCCGGCCCCTGGGATCTGGTGCTGTGCAACCCGCCCTACGTGAACTCCGACAGCATGGGCAAGCTGCCTGCCGAGTACCAGGCCGAGCCCGAGCTGGCCCTGGCCGGCGGCGCCGACGGCATGGACTTCATCCGCCGACTGCTCGAGGACCTGCCCGCGCGCCTGAGCAAGGACGCCGTGGTGGTGCTGGAGATAGGCAATGAAAAGCCGTACTTCGAGGCAGCCTTCCCCGACCTGCCCGTGTTCTGGCTCGACACCAGCTCGGGTGACGAGCAGGTGCTGCTGATTACCGAAGAGGCGCTGCGCCACTGGTCCGAGGGCAATACCGCCGCCTTGCAGCTGTAAGTTCTTCGTCCCGCATCCAAGGCACAGGCTTCTCAAAGCCTTGTGCCTTTTTCTCTATTCAGGTCTTTGAACAAGCGCTCAAGCACGCTTTACCGCACTCGGATAGCGAGAACCGCCACCCGCAATCTGCAGGCCATCGCGCCTGCCTGCAAAGAAGCGGGCATTGAACTGCGCAGGCCCCGGATCCTCTTCCATCTCGAAGCCCGCCGTGCCCAGCAGTTCCGCCATGCGCTGCGGCGTGCTGGATGCATGCAAGACTCAGTACGACATCATGCGTGTTGCCAGCTTGGAGATGGGTGTGCGCACCATGCCCTCCACGCGTGCTGGCAGCAGCATGGGCTTGAGCAGCATGCGCACAGCCAGATCGGCAGGCAGGCGACGGCTGACCAGCTCGTAAATGCGCTGGGCCATGTCTTCGAAGCGAGTGCTGCTATCGGAGAAATAAGGACCCTTGTGCGCCCAGACATGACGCAGCGCGATATCCGAATCGCTCTCTCGCAACTCCTTGAGGCGGCCATACAGTGCCTTGGCAATGCGCGTGCGGCCCACAGGCGACTGCTGCTGCAGCTCCTTGAAGTACTTGAGAAAGTGCTTGAAGTGGTTGACCTCGTCGTTACGGATATTGCCCAGCAACTCGCTCAGAACCGGCTCGTCGCTGAGTTCGCGCAAGGTGTGATAGTAGGCCGTGGTGCCGGTTTCCACCACGCAGCGCGCCACCATTTCCAGGCGCGGGTCGGGGTAGAGCTCCTCCATGGTGCACAGCTGCGAATATTCGGCGAAAAAGCTGTCGTAGGCTTGCTGCCAGGGAAACTCCGGCCACACGGCTTCCACATAGGCCCGTAGTGCGCGTCCGTGCTGCAGTTCTTCGGACTCCCATTGATCCTTGAGCCAGACCGCGATCTCGGGCCAGGCAGCGTAATGCTCGGCCAGGTTGGCCGCATAGGTATCCGAGCCGGTTTCGATGAACGAGGCGCTCATCAGCAAGAAGAACAGATCCTGGTTGTGCTCTATGGCACTGCGATCGATGGCAGAGAAGTCAATGTCTTCAATGCGCCAGTGGGCAGAGCCGTTTCTGCTCGGGGTGGTTGAATGTGAAGAGAGGGACAGGTTTTGCTGCATCAGTTGTAGGACCGACATACTTAATCTGTCGGACTTCAGACTTAGAGATATGCCATCTTGTCGACATTTGGCCCTTACGCCATGTCAGATTACACCGACATTACAGGAGACTAACAATTCTTCAAATAGCCTTCTACAGGCTTTCATACCGACCTTCAAGCTGATTTTTTGAGTTGCGACCATGGATCTTCGCAGACTTCGCTATTTCAGCACCGTGCTGGAGTCTGCACCCAGGCCCCAAGCGTGTGAGCATGAGCTGAAATTCACCGAAACGATGATGGAGAACATAGGTCTTCAGGCCATATGAAAGCTCGGACAGACCTGCCACAACCGGGGCATCGCTACCGCCCTGCTCATTCCCTCAAGCTCCTGAGCCTGAGGGCATTCGCGGATAATCGACCCCAGTCATGATCAGTCTCAAGAACATCACGCTGCGCCGCGGCACCAAAGTCCTGCTCGACCAAGTCAGCACCACCATCAACCCGGGAGAGTCCGTCGGCCTTGTCGGCCGTAACGGTGCAGGCAAGTCCAGCCTGTTCGCCCTGCTCAATGGCAGCATCAGCGAAGACGGCGGTGATTTCTTCATCCCTCCTCAGTGGCGCATGGCACAGGTAGCCCAGCACATGCCGGAAACCGACGAATCAGCCACCCGGTTTGTTCTGGATGGCGACACGCGCCTGGCCGAGCTGAACGCCCAGTTGGCTGCCGCCGAAGCCTCTGGCGATGGTATGGAGATCGCCCAGGCCTATGTGGATCTGGCCGATGCCGGTGCACATGATGCTGAATCGCGCGCGCAAGCCCTGATTCTGGGTCTTGGCTTCAAGGTCTCCGAGCTGGATCACCCGGTCAACAGCTTCTCGGGCGGCTGGCGCATGCGTCTGCAGCTGGCCCGTGCACTGATGGCCCCCAGCGACCTGCTGCTGCTGGACGAACCCACCAACCACCTGGACCTGGATGCCCTGGTCTGGCTGGAAGCCTGGCTCAAGCGCTATAGCGGCACGATGATCGTCATCAGCCACGACCGCGAATTCCTGGACGCCATCACCAACGTCACACTGCAGATTCAGGGCGGGCAGATCAACCGCTACGGCGGCAATTACTCGCGCTTTGAGGAACTGCGTGCCCAGCAGCTGGAGCTGCAGGCGGCCAGCTTCGCCAAGCAGCAGGAAAAAATGGCCCATCTGCAGAAGTTCATTGACCGCTTCAAGGCCAAGGCCAGCAAGGCCAAGCAGGCACAAAGCCGGGTCAAGCAGCTCGAGCGCATGGAAAAGGTAGGGCCGGTGCTGGCCGAAGCCGAGTTCACCTTTGAATTCAAGGAACCCGCCAATCTGCCCAACCCCATGCTGGCGATTACCGATGCCAGCTTCGGCTATGAGGATGAAGACGGCAGGCAGACCACCATCCTGCGGGGCGTCAACCGCTCCGTGCTGGCAGGCCAGCGCATCGGTATTCTCGGGGCCAACGGCCAGGGCAAGTCGACCCTGGTCAAGACCATCGCCCGCGAGATGAAGGCGCTGGCCGGCACCGTCACCGAAGGCAAGGGCCTCAATATCGGCTACTTTGCCCAACAGGAACTCGACGTGCTGCGTCCCGGCGAGAACCCGCTGGAGCATATGACCCGTCTGGCCAGGGAGCTCGGCGCTGCCGCACCCGCCGCCAGCCGCGAACAGGACTTGCGCAACTGGCTGGGCACCTTCAACTTCAGCGGCGACATGGTCAAGCAGTCTGTGGGCAGCATGAGCGGTGGCGAAAAAGCCCGTCTGGTACTGGCCATGATCGTCTGGCAACGCCCCAATCTGCTGCTGCTGGACGAGCCTACCAACCACCTGGACCTGGCCACGCGCGAAGCGCTGGCCATGGCGCTCAACGACTTCGACGGCACCGTGATGCTGGTCTCCCACGACCGTCACCTGCTTCGCGCCGTATGTGAAGACTTCTGGATGGTGGGCCGCGGCGTTGTCGGCCCGTTCGATGGCGACCTGGATGACTACCAGCGTTATCTGCTCGAAGAGTCCAAGCGCTTGCGTGAAGAAGCACGCAATGCCGAACAGCAGACCAACAGCACGCCAGCGGTGCAAACTCCGGTAGAACTCAAGCCAGTTACGCCTGAAGCCCCTTCTACAAAAGCGCTGGACGCTCTGAAAACAGAATCATTCCCTGACACCGTGGCTGACCCCAAGGAAGCCCGTCGCCTCGCCGCTGCAGCTCGCCAGCAACTGGCCGAAAAGACCAAGCCCTTCAAGAAAGAGCTGGAACAGATCGACAAGACGCTGCCCAAGCTCAATGCCCAGCGCGGCGCGCTGGAAGAAAAGCTGGCCACGCCCGGACTATCCGGTGGCGATATCGTGGAAGCGGGCAAGCAGCTGAGTGCCGTCAACGCTGAAATCGATCAACTGGAAGAGCGCTGGCTGGAGCTTTCGGAGCAGATCGAAGCCCTGACCACCGAAACCTGCTAAGGCCAGGAAAAGCCCTGCCATTGACCAGCTTTGGCAGGGCGCTCTTCATTTTGAACATGCATGCCGGCTGCTGAAAACATCAGCAAACGCGAGTTGCATTTTCTTGCGCTGTTGATTCAGCTTCTTGTCAACCTGCAGTTCAGGCCAGGCGTTGAACCACTCAAAGGAGTGAACTGCAATGACCACCACTGTTACCGACACCGCCAAAGCCCAGCCCGCACAGGCCGCAGCAGCTATGTCTCTGATGGCTTGGCCCTGGGACGAACGTGATCGCAAGCGTGCCCCCGCCTTTGCAGCCTGATTATCACTGGATAAAAGAACAGGTAAAAAATTTCCAAAAAGCTGTCAACGAGCTGAATCCGTCAGACGTTAAACAGACATACAGGAGAGATTCCAATGCAAACCACGAACATCATGTCCATCTGGCCCGAAGACGAGCGCGATCGCAAGCGCTAAGCGCTCGCCGCGCAACACTGTGCAGACCAAAGCGCAGTGTGTTGCAGCCAGGTGCCCGGGCAGTCGGCACTGATAGGCCAAAGAAGCATCAGCCTTGCTGCCCTGCGCTCAACCAGTCGCTTTGTAAAGCGGCACAAAAACCCAAGACCCGCATGAATGATCTCTGCGGGTTTTGTCATTTGGGCATCGTCCCGCTCTTTGCCCGCAGGCTTGCAGGGAAAAGCAGCAGCGACATGAAAAAAGGAGCCTGAGCTCCTTTTTGCCGAATGCCTGAAAAGGCTTAGTGCATATGCAGGCCGCCGTTGACCGCAAAGTCCGCACCTGTGGAATAGCTGCCCTCTTCCGAAGCCAGCCAGGAGATGATGGAGGCGATCTCCGCAGGCTCGCCCAGACGCTTGACGGGTACGCCCGCCACGATCTTTTCGAGCACATCGGGACGAATTGCCTTGACCATATCGGTGCCGATGTAACCAGGGCTGACTGTATTCACGGTCACACCCTTGGCAGCCAACTCTTGAGCCAGCGCCATGGTGAAGCCATGCATGCCGGCCTTGGCAGCCGAGTAGTTGGTCTGTCCGGCCTGTCCCTTGGCGCCGTTGACCGAGCTGATGTTGATGATTCGGCCCCAGCCCTTTTCCACCATGTCTGCCACCACCTGCTTGGTGACATTGAACATGGAGTTGAGGTTGGTTTCGATGACCGACTTCCAGTCGTCCGGCGTCATCTTGACGAACATGCGGTCGCGGGTGATACCCGCGTTGTTCACCAGCACATCGATGTTGCCGTGCTCTGCCTTGGTCTGGTTGAAGGCTTCGACGGTGGATTCCCAATCCCCCACATTGCCAACCGAGGCATAAAACGTGTAACCCAATTGCGCCTGCTCGTCCAGCCACTTGCGGTAGTCGCGCGATGGTCCGCAACCCGCGATCACCTTGAAGCCATCCTTATGCAAACGCTGGCAGATTGCGGTACCGATACCGCCCATGCCCCCCGTGACGTACGCTACTTTCTGACCCATTCATCTCTCCTGTCAATCAATGGTTATTTCACGATCACACTATCAACGATAAGAATTCTGAGGAATTGCTTATCGTTTTGAACGCCACACACCCTGCACGCTGGCCATGCCAGTATGCAATCGAGTAGGTCCGAATGAACCCGCTTTCGCCGTGGTTTACCTCGTGATCTTCCCTAGGGTCGA
The DNA here is from genome assembly GCF_039581415.1 of Comamonas sp. F1-6. Taxonomy (NCBI): domain Bacteria; kingdom Pseudomonadati; phylum Pseudomonadota; class Betaproteobacteria; order Burkholderiales; family Comamonadaceae; genus Comamonas; species Comamonas sp. F1-6. The sequence goes on along the minus strand of NZ_JBCPWN010000020.1, from coordinate 25,738 downwards.
TGGGAGGCTGGCATCAGCGGGGTTCCCAGACTGCGCCAGCCTTCAGGAGCACCGGAGCAGTCTGCAATCCTGAAGCCTCAGCAGGCTTCCACAGCCATAGCAACACCCATGCCACCGCCGATGCACAGGCCGGCCAGGCCCTTCTTGGCACCGCTGCGCTGCATTTCATGCAGCAGCGTCACCAGAATGCGGCAGCCCGATGCACCAATGGGGTGACCGATGGCGATGGCACCGCCGTTGACGTTGACCTTGGCGGCGTCAATGCCCAGATCCTGATTCACCGCGCAGGCCTGTGCGGCAAAGGCTTCGTTGAGTTCAAACAGGTCCACATCGGCAGCCTTCCAGCCGGCGCGATCCAGCGCCTTGCGCGTGGCATAGACAGGACCCAGGCCCATGACCTCTGGAGCCAGGCCGCTGGTGGCATAAGACACGATCTTGGCCAGGGGCTTGAGGCCCAGTGCCTTGGCCTTGGCCGCCGTCATCACCACCACGGCGGCGGCACCGTCGTTCAGACCCGAGGCATTGCCGGCCGTCACCGAACCTGCCTTGTCGAAAGCGGGCTTGAGGGTGGCCAGCACATCGGCATTGGTCTTGCGGTTGACGTATTCGTCACTGTCGAACACGATGGGGTCCCCCTTGCGCTGGGGAATGCTCACGGGAACGATTTCGTCCTTGAACTTGCCAGCATCCTGCGCGGCCGCAGCCTTTTGCTGGCTGGCCAGCGCCAGCGCATCCTGCTGCGCGCGGCTGACGTTCTTTTCCTTGGCCACGTTCTCGGCAGTGATGCCCATGTGGTATTGGTTGTAGACATCCCACAGACCGTCCACGATCATGGTGTCCACCATCTTCCAGTCACCCATACGCTGGCCGTCACGCGAATTGGGCACGGCATGGGGCGACAGGCTCATGTTTTCCTGGCCTCCGGCAACCACGATTTCGCTGTCTCCCGTTGCCACGGCCTGAGCTGCCAGCATCACGGCCTTAAGGCCGGAGCCGCAGACGGCATTGATCGTCAGCGCAGGTGTCTCCTTGGCAATGCCGGCCGCCATCATGGCCTGACGCGCAGGATTCTGCCCGGCCGCCGCCGTCAACACCTGACCCATGATGACTTCACCGACCTGGTCCTTGCCCACCTTGGCACGAGCCAGAGCCTCGGAAATCACGGTCGCACCCAGCTGGGTTGCAGGAATCTTGGCCAGAGAGCCGCCGAACTTGCCGACCGCCGTACGCACGGCGGAAACGATAACGATGTCTTCCATTGCTGACGAACCTTTCTAGGTTTCTTACAAGTGATGCATGCGTGCGGGTTGCATCCTGTTCATCGTGCCACCCGCCGCTTCCTATCACGGTGCGAGCCTTGTTTGCTGCACCGCAATATGGAACTGATTGTGCCTCAGGCCTCGCTCAGGCTTTTGACAGAACGTAGCGACCCGGAGCATCTTCGATGGCTTCATAGGCACGTGCACGGCCATAGCTCTTGGGAGCCGCGAGCTGCTTGCCTGCATGGCTGCCCAGCCAGGCACTCCAGTCCGTCCACCAACTGCCCGGATACTCCGTGGCCTCGGCCAGCCAATCGTTGAACGCCTCGGGAAACTCGCCATCCTCACGCAGCCAGTGGCTGCGCTTGTTCTTGGCCGGCGGGTTGATGACGCCGGCGATATGGCCGGAGGCACCCATCACGAAACGACGCTCACCGCCCAGTACCTGCGACGAGGCATAGGCCGCCGCAACAGGAACGATGTGGTCCTCGCGCGAGCCGTAGATATAGACCGGCATCTTGAGCTGGCTCATGCCTATCTTCTCGCCGCACACGGTCAGCACGCCGGGCTTGATCAGGTTGTTCTCCAGGTAGAGATTGCGCAGATACCAGGCGTAGAACGGGCCGGGAAGATTGGTGGAGTCGCTGTTCCAGTAAAGCAGATCGAATGGCGGCGGTGTCTCGCCCTTGAGGTAGTTGCCCACCACATAGTTCCAGACCAGATCATTCGGGCGCAGAAAGCTGAAGGTGGATGCCATGTCCTGGCCCTTCATCAGCCCGCCTTTGCCCATTTGCATCTCACGCAGGCGCACCATGTTTTCATCAATGAAGATGTCCAGAATGCCTGTGTCGCGGAAGTCGATCAGCGTGGTCAGCAGCGTCATGCTGGCTACGGGAAAAGCATGGGCCTCCACCTTGGCCGCAGCAGTTTTGCTGCCCGTCTTTGCAGCCGCAGCGCGGCTGCGGGGCTTGGCAGCTTGCGGCTGTCCATGCTCGCGGGCATGGCGTGCAGCCAGCACTGCCATGGCAGTGGAGAGCATGGTGCCGCCCACACAGAAACCCAGCACATTGATCTGCGGCGCCTCGCAGATATCCTGAACCGTGCTCACAGCCTTGAGCACGCCATCTTCGATGTAGTCATCCCAGCTCTTGTGCGCCTGGCTTTCGTCGGGATTGCGCCAACTGACCACAAAGGTGCGATGCCCCTGGCTGACGGCATAGCGAATCACGGAGTTGTCCGGCTGCAAGTCCAGAATGTAGAACTTGTTGATGCAGGGCGGCACCATCAGAAAAGGCTTCTCGAATACCTTGGCAGTCAGTGGCTTGTATTCGATGAGCTGGAACAGCTCGTTCTCGAAAACCACCGCGCCTTCGGTGGTCGCCACGTTCTTTCCCACGGTGAACAGGCTTTCGTCGGTCATGGAGACATGGCCCTGGCGCATGTCGGCCAGCAGATTGGCAATACCCTGAGCCAGGCTCTCGCCCTTGGTTTCAACAACCTTGTTGAGCGCATCGGCGTTCAGTGCCAGAAAATTGCTGGGCGCCATGGCTGCCACCCATTGCTCGACCGCAAAACGCACGCGATTGCGTGTTTTTTCATCGCCCTGCACCGCTTCGGCCATACCGGTCAGCATGCGACTGCCCAGCAGGTAGTTGGCTGCGGCCATCGATGCAACGGGATTGGCGCTCCACTCTGGCTTGGCAAAGCGCTTGTCCTTGGACAGCAGGGCCTGAATCTGTTTGCCATCTGCCAACGACTGCACCGACTGCAGGTATTCCTGCTGCAGCCCCTGCAGTTTGGCCGCATCGAACTGCACCGCTTGAGCCGACCCCGTTGCCATCTGGGGCATGGCCGATTGCATGGCATCCATGATTCCAGCCCAAGGGTTGGGTGCGGGCCCCAGACCTGGCATGGCGCTGAGCCCCATGGGAGCACCGGACTGCATCTGCTGAAGCGTCTGGAGGCTCTTGCTCCACTGCTCCTGCCAGAATTGTTGAATGGATTGGCCAGCCTGGCCCCAGCTCGGGTCAAAATTCATGCTTACATCCTAGTCAAGGCAAGCGACCGGCGATCTCAGGGTCTGGGGACGCTTGCGGAATCTGCAATACGGCTCACACGGCGGCATTGTCACCTATGTGCCAGGCAGTTCCGACAAGAAGCGGCCTCATTTTGCCGTTATGAAGCTGTTTTGACACAAAACAACCCGAAGCCAGCATGCTTTCTGGCTCACTACAGAAACACCATGTACCTCATTGCCATCGCCTGGATGTACGTTGTCGTGATGATGACGATCGCCGAGGCAGCCAGCCCCGGCGGCACCCTGCTGGGTGCATTTTTCACCTTCGTGCTCTACGGTCTGCTGCCGCTTTCCATCGTGCTCTACATACTGGGCACGCCGGCCAGAAAGCGCCGCCTCAAAGCCCGGCAGGAACAGGAAGCGCTAGCTGCAGAACACGAGCCTCCCAGCCCCGGCTCAGGCATCGCGCCAGATGCTGGCAGCCAGCCGCCCGCTGCCGCCCAGACGAGCGGCGTCGCGCCGGTGCGAGAAGAAACGTGATGCATTGCTGACCGTGCACCAGGGCCGGCTGCCATCGTTGCCGAAGATTGCAGCAATGCCCAATGCAGCAAGCCTCTGGCGTGCCAGTTGCGCCAGATCGGCCAGATATTTGATGCTGCTGCCAGGTACAGGCACAAAGTGTCGTGCCGCATCGGCGTCATGCGCCACGAAGATATCGCGCACTTCGGCCCCCACTTCAAAGGACTCGGAACCTATGCATGGGCCCAGCCAGGCCTGAGTGCGGGCGGCAATCCGGGACGGCTTCGTGTCGGCCGCCGAAAGCGATTGCTGCGCCTGCACTTTCCGGGAAAAAGACTCGAAAAGCGCCTCCAGCACACCGCCGTGCAACGGCCCCTCAGACTGCTGTCTGCCGGGCGGCATGCCGGCCAGACCACGCCAGCCCGCATGGGCCGCGCCCACGACCAGCCCCGAATCATGGGCCAGCAACACGGGCAGACAGTCCGCCACCATGACGGTGCAGACCACGCCTGCATCATCGGTCACGCAGGCATCGAAGGCCGCACCATTGGACTCGGCCACATTGTCTGCGTCCAGCGTCAGCACGTCCACGCCATGCACCTGCTGCAAGTACGCCGTGCAGGCACCAGGGGTGCGGGCCTGCAGCGCCGCATTGAACAGTTCACGGTTGCGGCGCACGTGAGCGGGGTTGTCGCTTACGTGGTCGCCCAGGTTCATGCTGCCCCAGGGTGCCTGACTGACGCCGCCCTCGCGCGAGGTGCAGATGGCATGCACGCCGGGCAGAGCCGGCCAGTCCGGGACCAGCCAGGAGTCAGGCCAGAGGTCCGGTGGACCCGGCCTATAGGTCTCGCTCATGACGCCCTCTTCACTCAGCATCCGGACAGGCCGAAGGATGGGCCTGCTGGAAAGCCGGCAAGGCGTTGCATCGCTCGACCACGTCCATCAGGCGCGGCAGAGCCTCGAGATTCACATTGAAGCGCTGGGCGTTGTAGATCTGCGGGACCAGGCAGCATTCGGCCAGCGTGGGCGCGTCACCCCAGCAAAACGTCGACGGCGCCAGGCCCATGGCCTTGCGTTCGGCATCCAGCAGCGCCAGCTGACGCTCGAAGGCTTCCAGACCGGAGCGCACCCAGTGCGCATACCAGCCATTCTTGGCCTCGTCGCTGGCCCCCATTTCGTGCACCAGGTACTTGAGCACGCGCAGATTGTTGAGCGGATGGATCTCGCAAGCCACCATCTGCGCCAATGCGCGCACATGGGCACGGCCCAGTGCATCCCTGGGCAGCAATGGTGTTTCAGCATGGGTCTCATCGAGATATTCGATGATGGCCATGGACTGCGTGAGCCAGTGCCCCTCGTCCGTCACCAGTGCGGGCACCAGCGCGTCACCCACATGGGAGGCATAGGCCGCAGCCTTTTGTTCGCCGCGCACCAGATGCACGGGCACGGAGTCATAGGACAGCCCCTTGAGTTGCAGCGCAATGCGCACACGGTAAGAGGCGGAAGAACGGAAATAGGTATGCAGCTTCATGATGCGAGCAGCATAGCGCGAGCCGCACGGACTGGCATTTTCCCTAGGGCCGGAATACGTAAAAGCCGTCATCTGCCACGCCGTCTCCGGGCCTGCATCGTGGCACACTGCTTGCCACATCAACCATTGCTGATTTCAGCGCGTGTTCTTGCCGAGGACTTCATGAGTTACGTGTTCAATCCCCCTGCCGTTGCCAGCCTGCCTGTTGTGGGCCGCGGCGAGCGCTTTCCCATTCACCGCATCTACTGCGTGGGCCGCAACTATGAGGATCACGCCAAGGAAATGGGCTTTACCGGCCGCGAGCCACCGTTCTTCTTCATGAAGCCTGCGGACGCGACCGTGGCAGTGGAAGCCGGCAGCACCACCACCGTGGCCTATCCCACGCTGACCCAGAATCTGCACCATGAAATCGAGCTGGTCGTTGCCATCGGCAAGGCCGGCAAGAACATCAAGGCAGCCGATGCACTGCAGTACATCTACGGCTATGCCGTGGGTCTGGACATGACACGCCGCGACCTGCAAAACGACATGAAGAAGCAAGGCCGCCCCTGGTGTATCGGCAAGGCTTTCGAGCAATCCGCCCCCATAGGCCCCATCACGCCAGCCGATCGGGCGGGAGACATCGTCAACGCCGAGATTTCGCTGCAGGTCAATGGTGACTATCGCCAGCGCAGCCACATCCACAAGCTGATCTGGAATATCGCCGAAACCATTGAGCATCTCTCCAGCGCCTGGGAGCTGCAGCCCGGCGACCTGATCATGACCGGCACCCCCGAGGGCGTGGCCGCCGTGGTCAAGGGCGATGTGCTGGAAGGCGCAGTCACCGGACTTGAATCCATCAAGATCCAGATCGCCTAAGAATCCCTGGCGCACAGGCAGTTAGCGCCGGCCAGGTACTCCGGGAGTCGCACCGCAAGGTGTGACTCCCTTTTTCATAGCTGTTTGCGCATGTTGTACCTGCGCTAGCGGCCTGATTTGCTTATAGTTGCGGAATGATTTTTCGCAGCCCCATCAAGTTCTGCCGCAATTGCGGCACCGCAGTCACCTACCGCGTTCCTGACGATGGGGATACGCGCGAGCGTGCCGTTTGCCCGGCCTGCCACACCATCCACTATGAAAACCCGCTCAATGTGGTCGGCACCCTGCCCGTGATGGACGACGGGCGCGTGCTGCTGTGCAAGCGCAACATCGAGCCGCGCCGCGGCAAATGGACGCTGCCTGCAGGCTTCATGGAGCTGGCCGAAACCACCAGCCGCGGAGCCCAGCGCGAAACCGACGAGGAAGCCGGAGCCGACATCGAGCTGGGCAGGCTGTTCAGTCTCATCAACGTGCCCCAGGTAGGACAGGTCCATCTCTTCTATCTGGCCCGCCTCAAAAGTGCGCAGTTCTACCCCGGACCCGAGACCATGGAGGCCCAGTTGTTCGCCGAGGCAGACATCCCCTGGGAAGAAATCGCGTTTCGCACCGTCAAGCTCACCCTGGAGCACTTCTTTGCCGACCGCAGGGCCGGCGTGCTGGAGCAGCCGCAGGTGCACTGCATAGACCTGCTCTGAATCGGCCAGATTGGTTACCCACTTTCTCACAGAAAACACCGCTCTGTCTTGGGGGTACAGAGGAAGTTGTCCGACGCCAGGCTCACTTCTACAGGCCAAAAATTACCAATGAATACAAATTGCGTGTGATCTGACATACCTCCTACGCAATACCGTGAAAGGTCAAGCCATGAGAGCGGGCATCGTGACGGCGTTCTGATCGTCAGCAGGCACATTGCCTTCTGGCTGTTTCATACCAGTTTGCCTTGTCGATGCCCTGACTCATGCATTTACAGTCAATTTACTGGATGAGGCGTCATGAAGGCATCTTTGAGCCCCACACTGAAGTCTCAACAATTGCTGCAGCGCGTCTGGGCTTTTGCGCTCCTGGCACTGATCCTGATGCTCAGCGCCAGCTGCAGCCTTTACCTGCTCTCCGCCGTGCGAGCGTTTGTCAACGGAGAAAGTCTCTGGTCCAAGGCCCAGAAAGATGCGATTTACTCGCTTTCCCGCTACGCGGATGAAGGCAACCCGATCGACTTCGCCCATTATCAGCGGGCCTTGCAGGTGCCGCGTGGCGATGCCGAGGCACGTATTGCCCTCTACGACAAGCCTCTGCGCCTGGACCTGGCGCGCAAAGGCATAGAGCAAGGCCAGAACCACCCCGATGATGTCAGCTCCCTCATCTGGCTGCTGCGCACATTCCGCTATTTCAGCTGGGTGCAGGAGCCCGTCGCGTACTGGAAGATGGGTGACGAGTACCTGAATCAGCTCGATACACTGGCCCAGGAAATCCGGCATGGATACGAAGTCGGCAACATCAGCCGCGAAAACATTGCCACCTGGAAGCGCGAGATCGACCTGATCAACCAGGGCGTGACAGCCCTGACCAGGGCCTTCAGCGACTCTCTGGGCCAAAGCTCGCGCAATATCGTCTGGCTGCTGCTCGCCCTCAACGGCGCCCTGGCCATTGGCCTGGTGAGCCTGTGGGTCTGGAATACCTGGCGCCTGATCCTGCTGCGAGAGCAGGTTCAAGACGGCCTCAACAGCGAAAAAGAGCGCGCGGAGACCACGCTGGCAGCGCTCAGCGATGCGGTCATCACCACCAATGCCAAGGGCATGGTCAACTATGTCAACCCCGCCGCCATAGGTCTGCTGGGTCTGCAAAAGCAAAGCTATCTGGACAGGCCCATCAAGCAGGTGTTGCAGTTCTACACCATGGACGCCTCCATCACCAGCGAAGGCCTGCTCGCACAGCTTGTCAATGACACCAAGGAGACCACCGTCGTGCGCGACGAGCAAACGCACTGGGTTCGCCGCACCGACCACAGCATCGTGCCGGTCAAGGTGCTGGGCTCCGCCATGCAGCGCGATGCTCAAGCATCGGGGGCAGTCTTCGTGCTGCGCGATGTGTCACGCGAGCAGCAGTACATGGACCAGATTTCCTGGAATGCACGCCATGACACGCTGACGGGGCTGGAAAATCGCGGGGAATTCGAGCGGCGGCTGCAAAAAATGCTGACCCAGGGTCTGCACCAGGTCAAGCCCTACGCTCTTCTCTACATCGACCTGGACCAGTTCAAGCTCATCAACGAAACCAGCGGCCATGCCGCCGGTGATGAGGTGCTGTGTGAAGTCTCTCGCATGTTGCAGGCCAATCTGCGCGAAACCGATTGCCTGGCGCGCATGGGCGGCGACGAGTTTGCCGTGCTGCTGGAGAACTGCCCTCCTTCCAACGTCGCGAGCATTGCCGAGAAGCTGCGCCTGGCAGCCCAGCAATTGCAAACCACCTGGGGAGAGAAGATACTACGCACCGGCTTTTCGATCGGTGCCGTGCATGTCCCCGGTGATGCGGTCAATGCCTCCGATCTGCTGCGCATGGTCGATATGGCCTGCTATCAGGCCAAGGAGCGCGGGCGCAACAAGGTCTTTTTCTACAAGGCCGAGGACGGAATCTACAGCCGCTATGTCAGCGAAATGGAATGGGCCACACGCATTCGTACCGCACTGGACGAAGACCGCTTCTGCCTCTATGCCCAGAGCATTGCGCCGCTGCAGGCCCGCAAGCATCGCCGCCACAGCGGCATGCACTTCGAAGTCCTGCTGCGCCTGCGCGATGAAAACGGCCAGATCCTGGCCCCCGGACATTTCATACCCGCCGCCGAGCGCTACGGCCTGATGCCATCGCTTGACCGCTGGGTGATCACCAGGGCCCTGCAGACACTGGCGCAGCAGCCCGGACACGCCAAGCTGGTGGAAACCTGCGCCATCAACCTCTCCGGTCCCAGCCTGGATGACGACGGCCTGCTGGAATTTGTGAAGGAGCAGTTGCAGCAGCACGCAATTGCGCCGCAAAAGCTATGTTTCGAAATCACCGAAACCAGCGCCATTGGCAACCTCAGCAATGCCACACGGCTGATTCAGTCGCTGCGCGCCCTGGGTTGCCGTTTTGCCCTGGACGACTTCGGCGTCGGCATGTCGTCGCTGACCTATCTGAAACAGTTGCCCGTCGACTATCTCAAGATCGACGGCGGCTTTGTGCGTGACATGCTCAAGGACAAGGGAGACCACGCCATGGTGGAGATGATCAATCGCATCGGCCAGACACTGGGCAAAAAGACCATTGCCGAGTTTGTCGAGAGCCGCGAGATCGCCGAGGAACTCATGACCATGGGCGTGGATTATGTGCAGGGCTACGCCATCGCCCGCCCCAAACCCATGAACAGCGAATACTTTGCCCCCACGCAGGAAAACCAGCTGCCCCAGTGGTGCGGGGCTCTGGCCATGGGCTGACAGCAGCGCATGCCAATACGAAAAAAAACGACGCATCAAGCGTCGTTTTTTTGTCGGCGGCAGTCAGGCTGCAGCAATCAGCGCGGCTTGCGCGAACCCTGGCCCGCCGGCTTGGCGGGCCTTGCCGCAGTTTTGAAACCGGGCTTGGCCTTGCCAGTCACACCCGCGCGCGGCGGCAGGCCGGTATGCTGGGTCAGCAGCTTGCCCGGTTGAGGCTGGCTGCTGCGGAAGCGCACATCGCCCTTGGGCTCCAGGCTCGCCTCTTCGCTGCGGCGTCGCACGGCCACGGCCTTGCCGTCCTTGTTGGTGGTGTAACCAATTCCGCCACCCGCCTTGGACGAGGTGCTGTTCTTCTTTCGTGCACTCTGATAGCTGCCGTCGACCAGGGGCTGGAAGGTCGGGATCAGGTGCTGCTTGCCGTTGCCGATCAGATCGGCTCGCCCCATGGTCTTGAGCGCCTCGCGCAGCAGCGGCCAGTTGTTCGGGTCGTGATAGCGCAGGAAAGCCTTGTGCAGACGGCGGCGCTTTTCACCGCGCACGATGTCCACGCGCTCTTCGGCCTCGTCGCGCATCTGGCGGCGCACCTTGGTCAGCGTGTTGCGGCCGCTGTGGTACATGGCCGTGGCCGTGGCCATGGGGCTCGGGTAGAAGGTCTGCACCTGATCGGCACGGAAGCCGTTCTTCTTGAGCCAGATGGCCAGATTCATCATGTCCTCATCGCTGGTGCCCGGGTGGGCGGCGATGAAATAGGGAATCAGGAACTGCTTCTTGCCGGCCTCTTCGCTGAACTTCTCGAACAGCTGCTTGAACTTGTCATAGCTGCCGATGCCCGGCTTCATCATCTTGGTCAGCGGACCTTGCTCGGTGTGCTCGGGCGCGATCTTGAGATAGCCGCCCACATGGTGCTGAACCAGCTCCTTGACGTACTCGGGCGACTTCACCGCCAGGTCGTAGCGCAGGCCGGAGCCGATCAGAATCTTCTTGATGCCGGGCAGCTTGCGCGCGCGGCGGTAGATCTTGATCAACGGGCCGTGGTCGGTGTGCAGGTTCTGGCAGATGCCGGGGAAGACACAGCTGGGCTTGCGGCAGGCCGCCTCGATCTGCGGGCTCTTGCAGCCCAGGCGGTACATATTGGCCGTGGGCCCGCCCAGGTCGGAGATGGTGCCGGTAAAGCCCTTGACCTTGTCGCGGATCTCTTCGAGCTCCTGGATGATGGAGTCTTCGGAACGGCTCTGGATGATGCGGCCCTCGTGCTCGGTGATGGAGCAGAAGGTGCAGCCGCCGAAACAGCCGCGCATGATGTTCACCGAGGTGCGAATCATCTCCCAGGCCGGAATCTTGGTGGCGCCCTCATGGCTGCCGCTTTCGTCGGCATAGGCGGGATGCGGGCTGCGCGCGTACGGCAGGCCGAAGACCCAGTCCATTTCGGCCGTTGTGAGAGGAATGGGCGGCGGATTCATCCACACATCGCGGGCCGTGGTCCCCTCGCCGTGAGCCTGTACCAGCGCACGGGCGTTACCGGGGTTGGTTTCCAGGTGCAGCACGCGATTGGCGTGGGCATAGAGAATCTGATCGCTCTTGACCTCTTCGTAGCTGGGCAGGCGCAGCACCGTGCGCTCGCGCGGAGGCAACTTGGACTTGCTGCGCAGCGAGAGGTTGGGCACGAACTGGATGGGCTGGACCTTGGCTACCGATGCGCCGTCATTGGGGCCGTCCGCGTCCGATTTTGCGGCCTCTTCCTTGGAGCAGCTCTGGCCCTGGGCCTCGGCCTGCTCGCTGGTCGTCATATAGGGGTTGATATGGGGCTCGACCTCGCCGGGCTCGTCCACCGTGGTGGAATCGACCTCGAACCAGCCCTCCTCCGAAGCGCGGCGGAAGAACGAAGTGCCGCGCACATCGGTGATCTGCTCCACCGGCTCGCGCGCCGCGATGCGGTGTGCCACTTCGACCAGGGCGCGTTCTGCATTGCCGTAGAGCAGGATGTCGCACTTGCTGTCCACCACGATGGAGCGGCGCACCTTGTCGCTCCAGTAGTCGTAGTGGGCAATGCGACGCAGCGAGCCCTCGATGCCGCCCAGCACGATGGGCACGTCCTTGTAGGCCTCGCGGCAGCGCTGGCAGTAGACGATGGCCGCGCGATCGGGGCGCTTGCCGGCCACATCGCCGGGGGTATAGGCATCGTCGCTGCGAATCTTGCGATCAGCCGTGTAACGGTTGATCATCGAGTCCATGTTGCCGGCCGTCACGCCCCAGAACAGATTGGGCTTGCCCAGGGCCTTGAAGGCCTCGGCGCTGGTCCAGTCGGGCTGGGCGATGATGCCCACGCGAAAGCCTTGCGCCTCCAGCACGCGGCCGATGACGGCCATGCCGAAGCTGGGGTGATCCACATAGGCATCGCCCGTGACCAGAATGATGTCGCAGCTGTCCCAGCCGAGCTGATCCATCTCCGCACGGCTCATGGGCAGGAACGGCGCCGGGCCGAAGCGCTTGGCCCAGTACGGCTTGTAGCTGGTCAGCGGCTTGGCATCGCGGTGGAAAAAGGAAACATCAACCGGGGCGTTCATGTGGATGGGCTTTATATGGCCTCATGGCCTATTCGGAGAAACAACCCGTCAGTGTACTTTTCCGCCCTCAGCCTTGCACGAGCAAGGTCTTGCAGAAACAGGGTTGAACTCTGAACTTCATAGCATCCAGCGCTTGCCTTCATTGAAATTCAGTGCATAACACACCTTAAATCATTGAAATGCAAACGCTAGACACTCACTTCTTCATAGCACCAGAATCCAGATAGCGCGCCGACTCAGTCCTTTTCCTGCCTCGTCACAGCGCCGGTGGCAGGATCAAGCCTGAGCTTCATGACTGTCTGATCGGCGCGCAGCATCTTGACCTTGTAGCTGGTCTTGCCCCAGTCCGAATCCAGCTGGGCCTCCAGCGGCTTGCCGGGCAAGGCGGCAACAGCTGCATCGACGGCCTGTACCAGAGTGATCCGGGCATCGGCCAGGCGCTTGGCATGCTTGCCCTCGGCCCGGCCCTTGTTCTCCTCCACTGCGGCATCGCCCGTGCTGGCATTCACGCGCAGCTTGATTTCCTCATTCACGGGCGAGATCAGGGTGACCGAGTAATAAGGCGCAGCGCCTTTCTTACCCTCTTCCAGCTCGACATCGATCGCTTTTCCGGGAGCAACGGCCTGGGCTTTTTCGACGGCCTGACTCAAGCCGATCTGCACGGCACCTGTCAAGGCAAGCCATTCGGCAGCAGACTTGGCCAGGGCCGGAGTCGCACTCAATCCACTCAGGCTCAGGGCTGCAGATAGCAGCAAGGTACTGGGACGCAATCTCATGGACCAATCCTCCTACAGTGGCAATGGCTCCAGTCTGCCTCGATTCCATGGCACGGCCTTGTCGGAGATCAAGCCATATCGACTTGTAGAAAATTCATCTCAAACTATTGATAGGCAAAGATTATCCGCTATGAAATCCGAGGGTCAGCACGCTGAAAACCCGCCAGGAACGAGCCTGGGCGGGTCGGGCTGACCGCCACGGACAAGCCTTTTGCTTACAGATCTTGCTGGGCCGCCGCAATCATTTCGCCAAACTGGCGGGCATCACCGAGCTGATTGGCGGCCAGCAGCGCCAGCTTGACCAGCAGCAGCTCTGACTTTTCCGCGCCCACGGCATCAATGGCGACAGCCAGCTGGTCGTACACGGTCTCCAGACCGGCGATATCAAGAGTGGTTTGGGTCATTTGAATCTCTCCTCAGGCGGGCAGGGCCGCCTTGAATGCGGCTTGCAGACGATTGGCGTCCAGCGCCATCCAGCGTGCACAGACATGCTGATCGGGGCGCAGCAGATAGGCGGCGCCGTCGGCCATCACGCCGTAGCGGGCGCGGCAGCGGCCTTCGGTGTCATCAAGTACCAGATTGGAACCTTCGACAGTGCCTGAAGCGTGGCTGCTGACGGCGATCAGGCGCACGGCAACACCGCGGGCTCTGACCCCGGCCGCGACCGCCTGCAGTTCGGCGGGAATCGCCTTGCCGCTCGTGAAATACAGCAGATCGAAGCCGCCGCCCAGATGGTCGAGCAAATAGCTGTCCGGCGCAAAGCGCACGTTGAGAGGCGGCGCGCCATGGCCGGGACCTGCCTTGAACAGCAGGTTGTCGTCCCCCATGCTGTTGAGCGGCGAGCTGCCGTACTCATGCGGGCGCGAGGTGCGCCAGTGATAGAGCGGGCCGACAAAGGGCTGGCTCAGCGACAGAGACAGCACGGCGTCGCGCAGCAGCCTGAAACCTCTGCTTGGCGGCGCCATGAAGCGTGTGCTCTTGCCGGCCTCTTCCACAATCTCGCGGGCCGCGCCCACTCGCTCGCTGCTATAGCTTTGCAGCAGCGCTGCGCTGGCCGCGCCCTTGGCGACGAGTGCCAGACGCCAGCCCAGGCCCTGAGCATCCTGAAAGCCGGTGTTGGCGCCGCGCACGCCGAAGATGGGCAGCATATGGGCTGCATCGCCCGCAAAGATCACACGGCCATGCACGTAGTTGGGCAGGGTCAGCGCGCGGGCCGAGTACACGGAGCTCCAGTCCATCTCCCAAGGCGTGCCGCCAAAGCCGATCATCTCCAGCTGCGCATCGATGCGCGCCTTCAGCGACTCGGGCCTTAGCGCATCCTCGGGATCTTCTCCGGCAGGCAGTTGGTAGTCCACACGCCAGATGCCGTGCGGCTCGCGGTGCATGAGGATGGTGTTGCCCGGGTTCCATGTGGGATCGAAGAATGCGAGACGTTCGGTGGGCAGAGGCAAGTCGATGCGGATATCGGCAATCACGAAGCGGCCCTCGTAGGAAGCGCCCTCCATCAATAGATTCATGGCCGTGCGAATCCCCGAACGCGCGCCGTCGCAGGCCACCAGCCAGTCGGCCCGCAGCTCGTAGCTTCCTTCCGGGGTATCCACCTCCACCAAAGCCTGCTCGCCCTTTTGCTCGACCTTGTTCACGCGGTTGCCCCAGCGTAGCTCGATCAGCGGGTTGGCCTGCACAGCATCGACCAGATATTCCTCCAGGTACTGCTGCTGCAGATTGATCATGGGAAAGAAGCGATCGTCTTCGGCCCGCACGTTTTCCATGCGAAACACGCGCTGGCCGCGGTAGATGCTGTTGCCGTAGCACCAGGGCAGTCCGGTTTCCGTCACGCGCTGGGCCACGCCCACCTGCTGCAGGATTTCCATGGAACGCCGCGTGAACACAATGGCACGGCTGCCTTCGGACACCTGCAATTCGGATTCGAGCACCACGCAACGCTGGCCGTGACGGGCAATCTCCAGCGCCGTGGTCAGGCCCACGGGGCCGGTGCCGACGATGACGATGGGGTGGCTTTGCTCGCCCGGATTCCGGGAGGCAAGCCAGGGCTGATGAACCTGGTACTGGTAGTAGATGGAGCGGCGTGGCTCGGCAAATGGCTGGTGCATGTTCTTGTCTCCTGGGGGCGCTGTCGTGGTCAAACCGGTGCGCTTTCATCCCCTTTCGGTCTGGCTTGAGATGCAGTGTAGAAAAGCAGCTCAAGGCCGATGTCACCAGATGGAGACAATGCCGACCAGCAACCGATATTCAAGTCGAATCAGCCTCCAGCCTTTACAGATCACCCCAAGCAGCTATCAAAGTTGACCATCGACAGCTTCAGCGGGCTCCATCAGCAGCGCAAACAGCTCGCGCTGCCCCTGCACGCCCAGCTTGGCGCAGACGCGTTTGACATAGGTGCGCGCGCTGCTGACGGTAATGCCCAGGCGCTGCGCCAGCGCATCGGCATCCAGGCCCTGGGCCAGTGCCCGCACCACGTCGAGGTCGCGCGGCGTCAGTTGCTCGAAGCGCCGCGCCAGACGCACCAGCACCAGCCCGACCAGGTCGTCCTGCAGCGTCTGCCCCGCGTAATGCAGACGCATGGCCTGCATGACCAGAGGCGCAAAGGCCTCGATCCGGGCAATGGCTGCGGCGTCGAAGCAGCCATGCTCCTCGCCCCGATACAGGTTCACAGAAAGCCAGCGCGCGTTTTCCTGCAGCATCAGCAGCGACAGCCGCTCGGCAATGCGCGGCAGCTCATAACAGACATGGCGGTACTCGGGGTGCTGTACATCGTGCGGCCCCTGGCGATGCAGCCAGACGCGCGGCCTGGCATGCGGGTCCCTGGCAAGGCGCGCCAGCTCGGCCTGCATCACGCGCTGCGAACCATCGAGCGGATAGAAGCGCTCGCTGTAATCCTGGGAGATCATGGGCAGCGCCCCCGTGCGCGCCCTGTCGCCCATGCCCACCACGCGCGGCCTGGCCATGCCCTGGAAGGAGAATATCGTGCACTGCGCCAGCGGCACATGGCGCCCCAGCAGCTGCAGGATCTGCTCGGCCACGGCATCGCTGCTGCTGCGCCCCACTCTTTCCATCATGGCCGTCACATCGGCCAGGGCCACGGGCAGTTGCGCTGCCTGCGCGGCAGCCGGCAGCAGCATCCAGTGCGAAGAATCGGGAAACGGCGCAGAGCTAGCAGTCATGGCTGCGATTCTCGCCGCTGTATCGTGGCCGCGGACAGGAAAAACCGGCTCTCCCTTTCAGGAGCGGCCGGTCTGGTTTGAGACAGAAAATGCGGCCGGGCCTACCATTCGCCCACATTGCGTATGCGCTGCAGCAACTCCCATTCATCTTCGGGTGCCGCAGCCTGCAGAGCCTGGGGCTCTGCCAGCTCCTGCGCCAGCGGAGGCGGCGTGAAATGCTCGCGGCCAAAAGTATGTTCGCTCAGGGACTGTGGATGCGGATTGTTCATGACGGCCTCCTTTGCTCAAAGCTTAAGGCTCGAGGCTTGCCGAAATTGTAGGAATTGACTTAAGGACACTGTCGAGCAACCCCCACAAGCCGCGTCGTCATGTCATGGATAGGTCACAACTGCCGCTACCCGGCCCATGTACCGCAACGCTGCTCGGCCCCGACTTTGCGGTTATGCTGCCGCCGCTATGCCTCAGACTCTTCGTGCTCCCGTCTCCAGTGAACTGATCATCAAGAAAAGCCGCTTCATCGGCTGCGTTCAGCCGATGACGGACCGTTCCAGCGCGCAGGCCGTGGTGGATGCACTCTGGCGCGAGCACCCG
The DNA here is from genome assembly GCF_039581415.1 of Comamonas sp. F1-6. Classification (NCBI taxonomy): domain Bacteria; kingdom Pseudomonadati; phylum Pseudomonadota; class Betaproteobacteria; order Burkholderiales; family Comamonadaceae; genus Comamonas; species Comamonas sp. F1-6. Next base: position 8,971 of record NZ_JBCPWN010000020.1, on the reverse strand, counting down.
GGAGCCGCCCATGTCTGCTGGGCCTTGCTGGCGGGCGGACAATCGGCGGCCGTGGATGATGGCGAGCCCAGCGGCACGGCTGGTCGCCCCATGCTGGACGTGCTGCGCCACCAGGATCTGGAAGGCGTGCTGGCCACCGTGGTGCGCTATTTTGGCGGCGTCAAGCTCGGTGCCGGCGGACTGGTGCGCGCCTATACCGATGCCGTGGCCCAAGCCTTGCTGCAGGCCGAGAAAGTCGCCATTCAGCGCATGCAGATCCTGCAATGCACGGCCCCCTATCCGCTGGAGGGCCTGGTGCGGCGCATGGCCGATGCAGCGGGTGCCGAACTGCTGGAGGTCGATCACGGCAGTCTGGTGAGCTTCAAGCTGCAGATGCCTGAACCCAACGCCGCCGAATTTGTCAGCGCACTCAATGAAAACGGTCAGGGCCGCATTGGCTGGCTCAAGCCGGACGAGCTGTAGATCGCAAAGAAAAACCCGCCTTTGGCGGGTTTTTGAGCGGGCAATTTCAGCAATTGCCTTTCTTGGCCTGGCCCGGTGGGCAGCCGTGGGGGTGAGGCTTTTTGTAGCCATCGTCGTAGTATCCGCCACGGCTGTCATAGACAGCACAGCCGCTCAGCACAAACATGGCTGCGGCCAAAGCAAACATCGTTTTCATGGGGTGACCTTTTCAGATTTTTGAGGGTGTCAGTCTATAGGCGACCCCGCCCGCATTCTGTCAACAATCCTGTAGCGGCTTTCAATTGGCAGGCTGCTGCTGCTCGACCGCCACCTGCAGATGCAGCAAGGTGAAATACAGGGTTACATCGCCCTGCTGGTCGATAAAGGTACCTACGGCGCGCTGCAGGCGAGCGGCAATGCACATGCACTCCATGGCCTCGGGACGGCCGCCGGGAATCCGGGCCGTGGTCAGCAATGCCAGCTGGTTCTGTCGGCCGAACTCATGCACGACTTCCAGCGCTTCGCCATGCTGCTTGGGAATGGCTTCGTTGGCCCAGCTCCAAACAAAGCTGCCGTCCTGCTCGCTGCTGGTGCCCACAAGGCAGACCGTAGCGATCACTTCATGTAGCGGAGCTTCCAGCGCCAGCAGGGCGCGATCCAGATCCCAGCGGTAGCTGGGGCTGCCCTGCAAGCCAAATTCCAGCGGCCATTCTGCATTGCGGGCCTGCATCATTTCAACGGCCTCACGGCTCCAGGCGGCCCAGTCGGTGGTTTGTGCGTCGTTGCTCATCGCGTATCCATTGCTTTTCAACAGACCGCATTGTCAGCCAATAAGCAGGCTGCCACTGTGTTTACACCCACTCCATTCGGACGATTCAGCCGGCGAGAGTCCCGCTGCAAACTGGTCTCAGGCACTCCATCGGAGGTCGCCGCACAACAAATGGAGACTACCATGCCCCTCGTACCCACAGGACTGCGACGCGCAGCAGCCATGGCCACCCTGAGCACGCTGACTCTGTCCAGCTGGCCGACTGGCTTCGCGCAGACCCAGCCTTCTTCCAACATGACGACAGGCTCTGCGGGACAAATGCTGGCCATCGAGCCGCTAGCCCCGGCCTTCAGTCTGGCGGATGCCGACAAGGCCTATGCCATCTGGTACTCATCAACCGACGGAACGGCGGCAGGCAACGACCAGGCGGCTCAGCTCACCACCTCGGGAGTCATCTTTCTGCCCAGGGGGCTGCCGCCTGCCGGTGGCTGGCCGGTAATAGCCTGGGCGCACGGCACCGTAGGCATCGGCGACAGCTGCGCCCCCTCCCGCAACCCACGCTCGGAGCGCGATGCGCAATATCTCAACAACTGGCTCAAGGAGGGCTATGCCATTGTCGCAACCGACTACCAGGGCCTGGGAACGCCCGGCCCTCATGCCTATCTGCACAGCCGCGCTGCGGCCTATGCCACGCTGGACTCGGTGCGCGCGACGCTCAACACCAAAGAGCTTCCACTCGGCAACAAGATAGTCATCGTGGGCCAGTCCCAGGGGGCGGCTGCCGCATTTGCGACTGCTGGCTTTGCCCCAGACTACGCCCCGGAGCTGAAGATTCTGGGCACGATCGCCACCGGCACACCCCACTCCGGCAGACCCAGCAAGGACGGCAAGATCGCCTACCGCTCAAGCCCTGCCGAGCAGGAGAGAACGGACCCGTCCATTGCCTACATTCTTTACATCGCGGCGGTAGCCAACCAGTCCAAGCCCCGCTTGCCAGCCGAACAGGTGCTGAGCGAAAAAGGCCTTGGTGCCATGAAAGCTGCCGAAACCACCTGTGTGCAGCAGATGTTCGAGGTGGTGAAAAAAGAGCAGTTAAGCTGGAGCAACACCTTCAAGTCGGACTTCATGAGCTATTACGCCCAACCTTTCAGCAAAGGCCAGTTTCCCACGCTGAAGATCGCCACGCCCGTGTTCTTTGGCATAGGCGGTGCGGACAGGGATGCACCGACCAAATTTCAGCAGGACCTGGCCGAGCAAAGCTGTGAGGCCGGCACAGTGGTTGAAGCCCACACCTACCCGGGCATGGACCATTCGCAGACCGTCAACAGCTCCTTCCCCAACTCGCGTCTGTTTGCACGCAAGCTGTTCAATGGGGAGAAGATTGCTGGCAACTGTGTTGCAAAACAAGAGACGCTCAGCCTGCGCTGAACCGCGTGGGATATCCGTCTGCGTTCAGCCTTGCATCTGCTGCTGAATCCAGTCGACCAGAAGCTGCTGCACCGAGCCCGCCCCCCAACTCTGTACGGCCAGCAGACAGTATTGCGAGCCATCGGGTACAAAGCCCAGCGGCGCCACCAGCCGGCCGGCCGCGATATCGTCCTGCACCAGCAGTTGCGGGCCCATGGCTACACCCAGGCCCGCTGCTGCCGCCTGCAAGCTCAGGTAGAAATGCTCAAGCACCAGATCATCGCCTGCTTGCGCCTGCCGGATCCGGGTGGGAGGCTGATCTGACCGGGTTTTCCACCAATCCGCCCAGGCCTTGGGACGTGTCTTGCTGTGCAAGCGCGTTGCATCGCCACGAAGCGCAAGGCCGCCATCGGACTGCAACGCAAAGAATTGCGCCAGACTGTCCGGATGGCAGACCGGCCCCATGCGCTCTGCGCACAAGGGCTGCATTTGGACATTGGGCCCCCAGTCAAAGTCGTTGCGCCGAATGGCCAGGTCAATGCCGCGCCCCCATTCCACGGTACCACCGCCCGCAACCAGATGCACGGTGTGCTGCGGGTGGCGCGCCTGGAAGTCGCCCCAGCGCGGAATCAGCCAGCGCATCAGCAACGTGGGCTCGCAGGACAGCAGCAGCGGCCTGCCTGCCACCTGCTGCCGCACCGCCTCGGCCGCACGTGCCATCTGGCCCAGACCGGCATGCACCCCGTCGAACAACAGCCTCCCCGCAGCATTGAGAAAGACACGGCGATTGCGGCGCTCAAACAGCTGCGCCCCCAACTCCTCCTCCACCGAACGCACCGCGCGGCTGATGGCGCCATGGGTCAGGTGCAGCTCATCGGCAGCGCGGCTGAAGCTCTCCAGCCGCGCTGCCGCTTCAAAACAACGCAAAGCGACCAGCGAGGGCATTCGCTGTGAGCCGCCAGCAGAAATATGTGAGTTTGAATCACTATTTTCTTGAGAAATCATCGTTATTCAAAAAACTTTGACCGCCCTAGAGTTCACAGCTACAGGGCACTGCCTGCCATTCTCGTGCAGCAGAACCATCTCACAAACAGATATTTGAACTCAAGAAATACACAGCATGAACGCCTGGCCCACCGTGATTCTCGTTACCTCTCTCGCCGTCATCAGCCCGGGCGCCGACTTCGCCATGGTCACCCGCACCAGCCTGATGGAATCGCGCCGTGCGGGTCTCTGGGTGGCGCTGGGCATTGGCTGTGGCGTTCTGATCCATGTGGCCTACACCCTGCTGGGACTGGGCATGGTCCTGCAAGGCCTGCCCTGGCTTTTCAATCTGCTCAAATATGCAGGCGCGGCCTATCTGGTATGGCTCGGAATTTGTCTCTGGCGCGGCGCCAGCCGTGCAAATGACGATCGGCCAGATTCCCGATCCAGCGCCAAACCAGGCCAGCGCACTGCACGCAAAGGCCATGCGCCAGGCCGCTCGCTTTTTGTCCTGGGATTTCTGACCAATGCACTCAATCCCAAGACAGCGCTCTTCATCCTCAGCCTGTTCATGCAAGTCGTCGGCCCTGCCGTGCCCATGCCCACCCAGTTGGCCTACGGCCTTTTCGTCGCCATGGCCCACGTACTGTGGTTTGCGCTGGTAGCCTGTTTTTTCTCGGCCCCGATGCTCCAGCCCAAGGTGCAAGCCATACGCCCTTGGGTAGATCGCAGTCTGGGCTGCGTGCTGCTTGTCCTGGGCCTGCTGCTGATCGCCACCGGCACACCGGCCACGTCGAATCTGATGGATGCCAGCATCTGAAAGGAAAAGCCTGACAGGCCCAATGGCCGCAATAGCAGCATCTGCAACGCAAACGACAGCTTTGGAGCGCCCACCCGTGCCATGCTTGTCATGGTTGGCACATATCAGCAAAACACCAAAGGAGACGGGCACCATGAAAAGCCGCTACCCCTTTCCCGATCTGAACAGCCTGCCTGAAGACATCAGGCAGCGCATCGCCGAGGTACAGCTAAAGTCGGGCTTTATTCCCAATGTTTTTCTGGCCTTTGCTCGCCGGCCGGCCGAGTGGCGCGCCTTCTTTGCCTACCACGATGCGCTGATGCTCAAGGAGGACGGCAGTCTCAGCAAGGGCGAGCGAGAAATGATCGTCACCGCCACCAGCGCTGCCAATCAGTGCCTGTATTGCGTGGTGGCTCATGGCGCCATCTTGCGCATCTATGAGAAAAAGCCGCTGATTGCCGACCAGGTGGCGGTCAATTACCGCAAGGCCGACATCAGCCCGCGCGAGCGTGCCATGCTGGACTTTGCCATGAAGGTCTGTCTGCACAGCGCCGAAATTGACGATGCCGACTACGAAGCCTTGTACCCTCACGGTTTTGACGACGAGGATATCTGGGACATTGCGGCCATTACCGCCTTCTTCGGACTGTCCAACCGAATGGCCAGCTTCGCGGGCATGCAGCCCAATCCCGAGTTCTATCTGATGGGCCGGGTGCCGCGCGAGAAAAAAGCCTGAAGCAACAAGCAGTAACTCGCTGCCTGCAATCGATGCAGCTTGCACGGGAATGACGCATCATCACTCTCAGAGCAGCGGCCAACCCGGCAAAACGCTGTTTGCCGGAGGTCATCCAGATGCGCAATACCGTTTGCTGCCTCGCCGCCCTGCTCGCCACGCTGTGCTCCACTGCAGCTCATGCCACCTCGTGGGAGCTCAAGCCCGGTAGCGACAACCGACTGGAATTCACCGCCACTTTCGAGCAAACGCCGGTCACCGGCGTGTTCAAAGACTTCCGGGTTCGTTTTGACTTCGACCCTCAAAAGCCAGACAGCAACAGGCTGAATGTCAGCATTCGCATCAGCAGCGCCGACATGGCCAACCCGGACATCAACCAGGCCATTGCCGGCAAGGACTGGTTTGACTTTGTGCGTTATCCCGAGGCAGTCTTTGATGCCAGGGAGATTCTCGATGCCCCCGGCGCAGCCGGCTACCGGGCACGCGGCACCCTGCAGCTAAAAGGCCGCAGGCAACCGCTTGTGCTGCCATTCAGCTGGAAGCCCGAGGAGCGCCGCATGGAAGGCGAATTCGTCACCCATCGCTCAATATTTGATATCGGCACGGGAGAGTGGAAGAGCAGCAATGCCGTGGGAGACGCCGTGACTGTGAAATTTCGCATCCAGCTGCGCGAATTGCCATGACATTGCGCAGACAGCTGATTGCAGTCCTGCTGACTCTGATCACGGGCTGCTCGCAACCAGGCATCGAGCCAGCCCAGCCTCCCGGCCCGACGGCAAGGCCTGCGGACTTTCCTGCGGCCTTCTATGCCGACGCTGCTGCACGGGGCCAATCGGTGCTTCAGATCGATTCCTCGCATTCCCTGGTCTCGATCACCGTTCGACGCGCTGGCGCTCTGGCCAGACTGGGGCACGATCATGTGATTGCCAGCCATGAACTGCAAGGCTATGTGGCCCCCCGGCTTGGCCGCGCCGATCTTTATGTGGCGCTGGACAGGCTATCGGTCGACGAGCCCGCTCTGCGCGCCAAGGCGGCTCTGGACACCCAGCCCAGCGCAGCCGATATTGAAGCGACCCGTGCCAATATGCTGAACAAGCTCCTGCAAACCTCGCTCCATCCGTTTGCACTGATCCAGGCACATGCCTCCCCCGAAGCGGACGGCGATGTATTGCTGGCCCTGGAACTCACTCTTCACGGCGTCACACGCAGCCTGAGCGTACCTGCCCGAATCAGGAGGACGCCGAGCGAATTCCATATCATCGGCTCGCTGAGCATCGATCAATCGAGTTTTGGCATCACGCCTTTGTCCATCCTGGGCGGTGCAATCCAGGTCCGCGACAGGCTCGAGTTGAACTTCGAAGTACGCGCCGCTCCACCTTTGAAGCAGGAATCCCTGTCATGAGAACAGGGCTTGTCGGTGCCTGCGGCGCAGCTCTGACCCTGTTCTGCGGCGGTTTGCAGGTTTCGGCACAGGAGCTTCGCATAGAGACTGCCGAGCACAATGAGGCCATTACCGTGAACGCCTCGGCCGTCATGCAAGTCAGGCTGGCCACGGCCTGGAGCGTGATTTCCGACTACGAGCATCTGGCCGACTTTGTGCCGGATATGCAAAGTTCGCGCGTGCTGCAACGCGATGGCAACCAGGTGCTGCTGGAGCAAAAAGGCAGTCTGGGGTTTCTGTTTTTTCGCCAGGCAATCGAGGTCAGATTGGCCGTGACCGAATGGCCGCAGCAGCGCATTGCCGCACATGCGATAGGCGGCAATCTCAAACAGATGGACGGCAGCTATACCCTGGAAACTCAAGCCGACGGCCGGGTACGCTTGGCTTACAGCGCTCGCCTGGTCCCGGCTTTCGCCATCCCGCCGCTGGTCGGGAAGCCAGTGCTGCGCCAGTTGCTGAAACGCCAGTTCAAGGCACTGGTGGATGAAATCCAGCGACGCGAGGCCTTGACGCTTCAAGAGCAGAAGCAGACACCAGGAAATTAGCAGCAGGCCGTTACAAGGGCAAGAGGGCATTGGACGCATGCAAGCCTGGCCCCTGTGCCTCGGGTTTCCGTCATGACTGCGCAAGCATCTGCAAGAACAAAGACTTAAATCGCAGAGGCCCTGAGATGGCGCGTGAACTGCTCGAACTCTGCAGCCATGGGAGCAATGGCTGCCCTAGGCAGTACCAGAGCCTGCATAGCGTCGATGAACAGATAGTAGTTCACGTCATCTTCGGCAAGCGCCAGCACTCCTGACCACGGCAGTATCGTGTCTCCTCGAACCGAGGCTACTCTGATGGCGTCCGACGAGAGCGTGACCGTTTGTGGCGACAGAAACGCTCCATCCGGCAGGAGCATGAGCTTGCGCATGGATGCCTGTGACAGGTATGGCATCGTCACGACGGCGATCAAAGCAACGACCAGAAGGCAGGCAACCACTCCCAGCGGGCGGGAGATCTCAGGAAACTCACGCATCAGTCGCGCGTAGGCTGCACCAGCGAGGCCAATGCAGAGCCACACCACAACCCGCAAGAGGAACGGCCAGGAAAGCATCCCTGCCTTCTGATGCCAGCGCAGCGAAACCATTTTCTGCAGGCGAACGAAGTCGGCGGGAACGAGAGTAAAGCTGGCGGTCATGTTCATGGTTGGCTCATGTGGCCACAGGTATGAGCGACCTGCAGCAGCGAGTATTGATCGAAAGGTGACGGCGACATCTCACACGGTCGCAGGCTCTGGGTCGTGAACGATTTCGTTACCGACACTGTTGGCTGCACCATAAGCCGGCGCACCAGACATTACAGAGTGCGACCAGAGCGGTGCATGCGATACAAGCACAAGCCATGCAGCTGCAAGATGTGAAATTGCTGCAAATCAAGACAGCCATCTCCATGGCGTGACGGGCTTGAAGCATTGATCTGATTGTCTGCCACGTATCGATTGCGCTCCATCTTCCTCGAACGCCCGAATCGTCGAACAGCCTTGCTACCAGCACTTGGCCATCAGGCGCTGGCAGCAGTTTCAACTTCAGGCCTTGAAAGTCAACCAGGGCTTCAACCGCACACTCGCACGAATCAGCCCCGCCTCTTCCTGCGCCTGCAACACCGGCCCTACGGGTTTGTAGGCGCTGGGCGCTTCTTCGATCAGTCGCTCTTCACGCAAGGTGATGCACTGCCAGACGGATTCGACCAGCGGCTGTTTCATGCGCCGCGTGTCCTGTCTGCGCACCTGGCGGCCCGCTCCGTGGCTGCAGGACCGCAGCCAGTCTTCATGGCCCAGACCTTTGACGAGAAAGGAGTAGTCGCCCATCGATCCCGGAATCAGCGCCCACTGGCCGTCATGCGCAGGAGTGGAGCCCTTGCGGTGCACATTGAACTCGCCCTCGGTCATCACCACGTTGTGGGGCACATCCACAATCAGGCGCGATGCATCGGACGCGGCAATGCCTGCCAGCTCTTTGCGCACCAGCTCCGCCAGCGCCATGCGGTTGAACCACCCATAGCGCGCAGCCACGCCCATCGCTTGCAGATAATCCTGCGCCAGCGCGCCGCTCAGGCCATATAGACCATGCTGAGGGTGTTTGATACCTTGCGGCCATTGCTGCCTGGCCAGGTCCATCCAGCGGCGACCGACATAAAAGCCGACATCGCGCGAGCCGGTGTGGATCATCACCGTGACATCGCCCTTCTTGAGCCCCGCAGCATAGGCGGCATGACGATCGTAGACTTCATCGACCACGCAGAACTCCAGAAAGTGGTTACCAGAGCTTTCCCAGATTGACATTGTGTTATCAATCTTTGAAGATAACGCTCACCTCACGTGCATGAACGGATAGGGAATGAAAAGTGAAAGCAGTC